>JAFADQ010000392.1 GCA_023424725.1 Bacteroidota bacterium | reverse complement strand
CGCCTACGGTCATGTCTTTATCGTGCGGGCCGGCATCGTGCACCAGCACCACCAGCGGCACCGACGTTTTTCCGGCGGGCATGGTTAATATTGCTGGCAACACAAATTCGCCAGATTTTATTTCAATTGGCCTTTCGGTATAGGTCTCGGGCTTGTCGTAATCGGGAGTGCGGTAAGCCGCGCTGGCATCGGTCTCTGTTTTGGTTTTTTTGGAGGAGCCAATTGTATCGTGACCTGCAGAGGCCAATAATACAGGCATGGCAGCCGAAGTGGCAGATTTTTGCGCAACTAACTGATTTGTAGTTAATAGCAAAGCCAGCAAGCCGGCTAACCTAAAAGTGTGTGTGTGCAAAAACATTGTATAAAATTAAGAATTATTTTGCTATCTGTAACTATAATTTTTTAAGAACTAACTTTTAATGCCCGCAGGTGTTGCTATGTATATGCAGCTTGTGTTACACACCATTGTGCAGGGCAACTACCGCGAGGTGTTAGGCCGTTTTAACCAGGATCTTTTTGTGTACCTGGCGCCCGCATTTCCGGCATTTACGCTACTCCGTTTCGATGGCAGCTCTCCCGGCGATGTGGTAGAGGTGCAACTCTCGGCTGCGGGTTTTTCTGTACTTTGGTCGGCCAGAATAATAGAGCGGCAAATAACCGGAACCGAAGCCTGGTTTACCGACCACGGCGAAAAGCTGCCCTGGCCGCTAAAGAAATGGCAACACAGGCACCTGGTAACACGGCTATCCGAAAATAAATCCCGTATTACCGATGAAATTTATTTCAGCACCGGATTTTTGCTTGCCGATTGGTTGCTTTTTCCTGTTCTGCGGTATCAGTTTGCAAATCGGGTGCCAAAATATAAAAGCTGGTTTGGCCGGTAATTATTTTATCTTAACAGGCTCTGTTTTTTGCCCAAAAATTAATGCATGAAAGCCATAATTATAGGTGCCGGAATTGCCGGAATTGCCACGGCCATACGGTTGGCAGCCCAGGGTTTTAATGTACAGGTATTTGAGGCCAACGCTTACATGGGTGGCAAGCTCACGGCTTTAGAAAAAGATGGGTTCCGGTTCGATGCGGGCCCGTCTTTGTTTACCTTGCCTGCTTTGGTAGACGAGCTTTTTACCATTGCCGGCCAAAACCCTCAGGATTATTTCCGGTACCAAAAGCTAACCGAAATTACCCGCTATTTCTGGCCCGACGGCACCCGCCTTACCGCCTTCGCCGACCAGGAAAAGTTTTTTACAGAGCTGGAAGAAAAGCTGCGGGTGCCAAAAAACAAGGCGCGGGAGTTCTTTAACAAAAGCGCCCGCATTTATAACGCCACCGCCGATACTTTCCTGAACAAATCGCTGCACAAAACAAGCACCTATTTATCTAAAGACGTGCTTAAAACTTTATTCGCGGTGCGCGATTTAGGCTTAATGCAAACCATGCACGGCGCCAACAGCACAGCTTTCAGCAACGCAAAGTTTGTGCAGTTGCTTAACAGGTTTGCTACTTACAACGGCTCTAACCCTTATGCGGCGCCGGCCACGCTAAATATTATTCCGCATCTGGAGCATGGCATAGGCGCTTTTTACCCCGATGGCGGCATGCACAGCATAACCCAAAGCCTGGTAAAGCTGGCCAAAGAGCTGGGGGTTATTTTTAGGATGGAAGAACCGGTAAAGCGTATTTTAGTGCACGGCAAAAAAGCAACCGGAGTAGAAACCAGCCACGGAAAATACAAAGCCGATATTGTAATTAGTAATGCCGATGTGTACCCTACGTACAAAAACCTGCTGCCCGGCTGCCCCGCCCCGCAAAAAACCCTGGAGCAACCAAAAAGCAGCTCGGCGCTTATTTTTTATTGGGGAATAAACCGGCAGTTTCCGGAATTAGATCTGCACAACATTTTTTTCAGCCAGGATTACAAGCACGAGTTCGACTGCATATTTAACCGGCAAACCATCTCTCACGACCCCACGGTGTACATCAACATCACCTCTAAACTTACACCAGCCCATGCGCCCGCAGGCTCCGAAAACTGGTTTGTAATGGTAAACGTGCCCGCCAACACCGGCCAAAACTGGGATGAGCTTATTAACCAAACCCGCGAAAACGTATTAGCCAAACTTACCGCGCAACTGCAAACCAAAATACGGGCAAACATCGTAAGCGAAACCATACTGGATCCGCGCTCTATAGAGGCCAAAACATCGTCGCATTTGGGCGCATTGTACGGGGCGGCATCTAACAACCGGTTTGCGGCGTTTCTGCGGCACCCAAATTTCAGCAGCCATATTCGCGGACTTTACTTTTGCGGCGGCAGCGTGCATCCGGGCGGCGGCATACCTTTGTGTTTGCTTTCGGCCAAAATAGTTGCCGGTTTGGTGCAGCAAGATGGTGCGTAGGGGCTGGTCTTGTGCCTGCCCTTGATGAGTGGATGAGTGGATGAGTGGATATTTTTTACCGGTAAAGTTACGGTGCTTCCGGAAAACCTTCCAGCGTCTTTTTCAGACCTGGAAGCGTTTTACCCTGCAATGGCTTAAAAAACGACCGCCGCAGCCCAACAATCAACAATTATCAAACAACAATCAATTTAATGAAGCCCTATTTATTGCCCGCTGCTATTTTTATCTTACTTGTGTTGCACGCGGTAGGTATTTGGGGCTTGCTGTTTAGCGGCCAAACCGAGAGCTTTCAGCGGCTTACTCCTTTTAACCTTATCGTAAGCAATATTTTGTTGTTTGCTTTTCATCGCGATTGGCGGCCGTGTTTTATAATTTTTGTATTGGTTTGTGCTTTTTTCGGCTTTTTTGCAGAGGTGGCGGGCATACATACCGGGCTTATTTTTGGCGAGTATTCTTATGGAGAATCGCTGGGCTACAAAGTGCTGGATGTGCCATTGCTGATTGGCCTTAACTGGCTTATGCTGGTGTATGCTACCGGCAGTTTGTTTAGCCTGGCCAGAGTGCCGCTGCCGCTCAGAGTTTTGGGCGCCGCTTTGCTTATGGTAGCGCTCGATATGCTGATAGAACCGGTAGCGATACAGTTCGATTTTTGGAGTTGGAATGGCAACGATATCCCGGTAAGTAACTTTATAGGCTGGTTTGGTGTGGCGCTGGTTTTACAGGTACTTTTTCAGCTAATGCCCTTCGGTAAGCAAAACAATCTGGCGCCGTGGTTACTTATTATTCAAACCCTGTTTTTTTTACTTCTCAATATTGGAATTATAGCATAATTTGCTGCCCCCAGCCAGCGTTAATATAAATAAGAAACTGCTGATATTTAACTAATTATTCTGGGTTACTCGAAAAAGAGAGGTCGATTTTCTTGAAATAGTACAACGTTTTGGCCTGTTTTGAGTGTAACCCTACAACGTACAAGTCTATAGGGGTTTAAGTAATTCTATATTTAGCGGTAGCTATATGTTTAAATTGCAAAGGGCCAGTATTTCGGAGAAGCCGGGAAAGAAAGGGAGGAAGCAATGTCATTTTACAATACCATTTTACAGGAAGCCATAGATATTTTTCATACCAATGGAGTGGAATCTTTATCGGAGCAGGCATTAATAAAAAAACTGAATGTAAGTAACGCCACGTTTTACGAATTTTTCGAAGACAAAGAAGATCTTCTTACCCAGGCCATAACGGCATCGCTGGATGAGGAGCGCGAATTGCACCGCGATATTTTAAATGCGTCGCTAAACGCGGTAGAAGAAGTAATGGGATTGCTGGCGCAGGGTGTGCAGCAGTTAAAGCAAATTTCGCCGCTTTATTTTCAGGATCTGGTGGCACATTACCCGGCCGCCTGGGAGCTTTACCTCCATCATTCCAGAACCTACACAGTGCCCTTGCTAACCGAAATTATAGAGCGCGGTATAAAAGAAGATTTGTTTTGCAATAACCTTAACCCAGACATTATCACCCGCATTATTCTGGGCCAGGTAAACGTATTGCTAGATCAGGCGTTGTTTCCAGCCGCCGGTTACCAGATAAGCGAGGTATATAAAACCATTTACCTGCACCTTGTGCGCGGAATTTGCACGGCGCAAGGCGTAAAAATTACAGAGAAATTCTTCGCGGTAAATAAACCTGTTTCTTCTCCCGTTAAATCTAATACTATTGTTTCTGATACTGAACCGGCAGGCTGAAATATGTAGGCTGCAAAGGGCAAATTAATGGCCGCGGCAGCATAAAAACCTTTCGTATTCTATAACAAACAATAAACCCGCGCGCGCCATTTTTCTGGCAAACCCGGCACAGATCAGCCTTAATATTCAGGCAAGAAAAAACGAATAATAACGGGTTTTTAACTTATAGAAACCCGCACTTTTTTAGTGAATTCGCGCAGAGCTACCGGAAAGGCCGCGCCATGGTCTTGCATGTGGTTCAGAATCCAGATAGCCGCGAAAACGTGGGTTAACTTTTCTCCTTCGTCTGAGCCTTCAATCTCGAAAGCGGTAGCTTCTTCGTTTATTAATTGCTCTTCGGCGGTGCGCAAAGAGTCTATGGTTTGGGTTTCTACGAGGTGCTTAATACAAGGGATTTTCATCTTAATTAATTTAGCTAGGTAGTTAAGTTTTCGATATATCAGGCTGCAACAGCCATATATTTGGCCGCTGCAGCCTTTTTGGGGTAAGAGTAAACTTTTAGCTTGCAGTCCGGAAATATAGTAATTTTATGTTTCAGAAATAAATTTTGTCAATAGAAGCTGCTTAGCGTTTATAATTCTGAAGCGAAAATTGATAATTGCTGCTTCTGATGAAGCTCATTTCGTGATTTATGGCAGCGCAACGGATAAGGAAACAGCTGAAGCCAGGTTCCGGAAGTTTCGATTTGCGGCCTTATGCATTAACTCTAAACAGTTTCATTCTTTTAAAAGATTTGCGGCCTCAATTTTTGGCTTAGCTATTTAGTTTCCCGATAAGCTCCAGCACGGCCTCTTCTTTACTGGCGGCTATTCCTTCCTGCAGCTCTCCGTTCCGGAAAATAGCGAAATACGGCAGGTTAGTAACGCCGGCCATTTTACGTGCTTCGGGGCTGTGCTCGGCATTTACATCCAGAAAAGTAATGCCGGCATATTGTTCGTTATCTGATATGCGCTTAAACTTTGGGGCAAACAAACGGCAGTTCCCGCACCAGTCGGCATAATATTTTACTACTACCTTTTCGTTGTTTGCAATTATATCTTTTATCTGCGAGTCGTCTGCTTTCGTAACTGCCATGTCTTTTTTTGGTAAATTTAGTAATGTTGGGTTTTTAGACTTTTTACTTTATAAAACCGCGAGAGTTACCGTAAGGTTATTTCTGCCTGCGCTTTTTCTTTTGTTGTTTTAAAGCAAAGTTACGTGCCAGCGCTTCGCGGTTCAGGTTTATTTGCCACATGCCCCGCAGGTCGCCTAATTTGTAGCCGGTAGCTTTATCGGTTGGGTAGGCGGCGGCAATGGCAGCGGCATCTTCTACAGATATATCTTTTCCGGCCTCGCCGTGGCATTTCAGGCAGGCTTCATCAGAAATTGTAATGGCCTTGGTATAAATAAAATCGCCGTTATCGGTTTCCTGCACGTTTGGCTCTAAAGGCAATCCGTTTTCGGCGTTATAATGATAGGCATCCAGCAGTTGCGCGGTTTGCCCTTTTGGCTGGTGGCCGGGGTTGCGCGGGCGCTGGCTTACCCGCTGCATGGTGGCGCCGTATTTTTCTAAAAGCGAATCGAGGGTAGGATTATTGCTCTGGTGGCAGAATTTTAGTGCTTCGGCTACTCCGCTTTCTTCCAGCGCTTTTTTTACGCGGCTCAGCTGCATTTTGCTGGCCAGTTTTGTAATTGTATCGCCGGCAAAAAAAGCTTCGCCAAATAACTGATCCGGAGTTATGCGCTGCACTTTGCGTAACTGAGCTTCGCGTGCTATTTCTTTACCGCCCTCTATGGGTTCGGGGCGGCACCCGGCCAGCAAAAAAACCAAAAAACAGATTGATATTCTGATCATGATAAGGCAAATTTAACGCTTTGCACGATAGCAGCTAAACCTAAAACTGTGCTTGCCCAAAATTGTTGCCGGCAAGCTGCCGCTAACAAGCGCCATTTATTTGTTTTACAGCATTGTAAGTTATACCATTGTGGTAAATTTATAGAAAAAATGAATGCAGCAATAATAGCCGCTTTGTTAAGTTTATTGGTGGCGGGGCACTTACGCGCGCAATCAGATCATCCGAAAGCTTTTGCAGGAATTGCAGCGGGTGTGGCCATGCCGCAAGGTAGCTTTGCCAACAAAGAAGTTGGCGAACCGGGCACAGGTTTCGCCGAAACGGGGTTTACTTATAATATAAACGCTGAGTACAGGTTTGCGAATAATTTAGCCCTGGTGGCCATGGCGCATTCTCAGGCGCACAACCGCAACATGCAGCCAATTGCCGATAAAATGAATCATTAATACCCTCTCCGGGAAGTCAGAACAGAGTCTGATAAATGGAGGCGGGTTGGCGCGCTGGCCGGGCTGCAGGCAATTATACCCATTGGAGTAGAGAAAAAAGCTGCTATAGACGTAAAAGCTTTAGTGGGTATTGCCAGTACTACACTGCCTGAATACACCATTTATCTCGATCGGCAATATATTACCAGCAGCCAGGTTAAAAGCTCTGATATGGTGTATATAGTGGGGCTCGGTTTAAGGTATAACCTTAGCCCGCGCCTTGCGCTGTCGTTTTTTGCCAGTTACATGGCAAGCGACCACGAGTTCGAAAACATAAAAGTTACTCAGGACGGCAGCGGCGAACTTAACGACCAGAACGCGGACTACAAAATAGAAACCCTGCACAGCGGCATAGGCCTGGCGTATAGGTTCTTTTAGTTGCCCGGCTTTATTTCTGCCCGGTTAAGGCAAATTTTGGTGCCCGCAGGTTTATTTTTTTCGTACTAAGCTTTTAGCCCGGCCCGACCCATTAATACTGGTTCTTTAACGGCTTTTTTTCTGCTCTAACGCACTTGCTTATTCATGAAAAAGATTGCTTTCTTGTTTTCATTAGCCTTTTTGCCATTACTGGGGCACGCTCAAAACGAGCACCCGGCCTACCTTGGTATTTCTATAGGCAACTGCACACCCATCGGCGATTTTGCCGATAACACCTTCGAAACCGCACAGGCGGGAGCAGCCATGCAAGGCTTCTCTTTCGATCTGAACGCCGGTTACCGCTTTGCAAAGCATTTAGGCGTTTTGGCTATGGTGCGCAGGCAAACCAACAAATTCGATACCCAGGCCTGGGCCGATTTTGAATCTGGCGAGACAAATAGCGATCTGGTAAAAGCAGAATCTGATAACTGGCGCAGAACAGGCGCAATGGCCGGTGTTTTTGGTGTTTTGCCATTAGGGTTAGAAAACAAAGTGGCGCTAGAAGGCCGCGTTATGGGCGGTTTTATGAGCGCTACCAGCCCAAAACAGATGCTTACGATAGACGATTTTCAGCGTTCTGTAAGCGAGGCTAATGCATCGTCTTTCGCGTATTTGGGCGGTTTAGGGTTGGTTTTGCACCCATCCAGCAGGCTAACCATTTCGCTTACAGCCGATTACACTGCCAGCTCTCACGATTTTACCGGTGTAGAAATCGAGCTAAATACTGGCCAACAGGAGAAAAAAGATTTTACCCGGAAAATAGAAACCCTTACCGTTGCTATTGGCGCGCGTTACCGGTTCTGGTAATTGCAGTTTTGGTTTAAAGGGTTTAAAACTCCGCGCTCTTCTCTGAGATCTTCGTGCCTCTTGCGGATTATGTTTTTTAGGCTGCGATGCCCGTTTTTTTGGCCGCCACAGGATAAAATATTTCGGGTTTAAGTTGAGGAATGGTTTCTGTTTTTCAGGATCATAAAACAAAAACCACGCGCTATAAATGGGCCTGCGCCGGTAATTAAGTAACTTGCGGCAGATTTAGCAAACCGGGCCCGGTATGGCAAAAGCCCTGCAAAACCTGAGCGCTTCTCTTTTACAACCAAAAGCTATTAGCCCTGCGCTACAGCTGCCCATGACCAAAACATTTCCAGAACTTCGCGACATAATTACCGGCTGGTTTGGTGCCGGCGCCATCGTTGCCGCGGTGCCCGATGCCCCTCAGCCATCGCTTACCATAGCCACGAATTTAATTGCCGATGTGTGCCGCCGCCTGCACCAAAGCGAGCAAACCTTCTTCGATTTTCTGAATTGCCAAACCGGGATAGATAACGGCCCCGAAGCCGGAACCATGGAAGTGGTGTATAATATTTCTTCTATCCCTTACCAACATTCGCTGGTATTAAAAGTAGTGGTTGCCCGCAACAAAGAGGGTGAGCCGCTGCCCCAAGTGCCCACCGTTAGCCATATCTGGCGCACCGCCGATTGGCACGAGCGCGAAATTTACGACCTGATTGGCATCGGCTTCAGCAACCACCCCGACCTGCGCCGCATCCTTTGCTCAGCAGATTGGGTTGGCCACCCGCTGCGCCGCGATTATGTAGCCCAGGAATTTTACCACGGCATAAAAGTGCCCTTCGGCAACCATAATTTCGATAACGGTTACCAGGGCGAAACCACTACTGCCCAGCCGGAAACCACGCTGCCCAAAGATGCTGTGGCGGCCAAAAACGCGGCCATAGCAGCCCGGAATTTAGATATTTCGGAGCCCCTGCTTACCGATATGGCCACCCTGAAATCGGAAGAAATGCTGATAAACATGGGCCCGCAGCACCCCGCCACACACGGTGTTTTGCGCCTGGAAGTTATTACCGATGGCGAGCTGGTAGTAAACGTAGTGCCGCATATTGGCTACCTGCACCGCTGTTTCGAGAAGCATGCCGAAGCCAAGGCCTACAACCAAACCATTCCGTTCGTAGACCGGTTAGATTACCTGGCCGCTATGAATTCGGAGCATGTTTGGGCCATGGGCGTGGAGAAAATGCTGGGCATCGCCGATAAAATTCCGAAACGGGTAGAGTACATACGCGTGCTGGTGGCCGAGCTAAACCGCATTGCCTCGCACTTTGTAGCCATTGGCACCTACGCCATGGATATTGGCGCTTTTACGCCGTTTTTGTGGATGATGCGCGACCGCGAGCACATACAGCGCCTGCTGGAGTGGGTTAGCGGTGCCCGTATGTTGTATAATTACATCTGGATAGGCGGCTTGTATTACGATTTGCCCATTGGGTTTGAGGGGCGCTGCCGCGAGTTTGTGCACTACCTGCGCCCTAAAATGGACGAACTTTTTCAGGTTGTTATCGATAACAAAATTTTTATACAACGGGCGGCAAATGTAGGCGTTTTGCCTTTAGATGTGGCCATTAATTACGGTTGCTCGGGCCCAATGCTGCGCGGATCGGGTTTGCGCTACGACCTCAGGAAAGTAGATGCCTACTCGGTATATCCGGAGCTTGATTTTGACGTGCCGATAGGAGAGGGCAAAATGGGTACCACCGGCGATTGCTGGGACCGCAACTACATTCGCGCGCTGGAGTGCCTGGAGTCGTTAAAAATTATAGAACAATGCCTCGATAAGCTCCAAACAGACCACAAGCGCACCCGCGATTTCGACCCGCAGGCTGCGGTGCCCAAAAAGATACGCCCCACAGAGCAAGACCTGTATTTCAGGGGCGAAACTCCGCGCGGCGAGCTTGGCTTTTTCTATCGCGCTACCGGCAAATCCGATATCCCGTTCAGGAGCCATTGCCGCTCGTGCTGTTTCAGCAATTTGTCTGTACTGCACGAAATAGCCCGTGGCGCCATGGTTACAGACCTTATTGCCATTGTTGGCTCCGTAGATATCGTGCTTGGCGAGCTGGACAGATGAGTGGATGAGTGGATGAGTGGATGAGTGGATGAGTGGA
>JAFADQ010000208.1 GCA_023424725.1 Bacteroidota bacterium | reverse complement strand
CCACTCGCCGTATTTGGCATCGAAAATTACTTTCACGAAGCCGTCTTTAGCGCCGGATGCGCTGGCCTTGCCCGATGCAGAGAACGGGAATTTCCCGACTTTTATTTCTCTGCCCGATTCGCGCGCCTGCTTTTCCGTCATTCCAACAGAGGCAATTTCGGGCTGGCAATACGTGCAACCCGGAATGTTGCCGTAATCTAAAGGCTCCGGATGATGGCCTGCAATTTTCTCTACACAAACAATGCCTTCTGCCGATGCCACGTGCGCCAGCGCCGGACCGTGCACAATATCGCCGATAGCATAAATGCCGGGCACGTTTGTCTGGTAAAAATCGTCTACCAATACGCGGCCTTTTTCTGCTTTTACGCCGGTTTCTTCCAGACCGATGCCCTCCAGGTTGGTAGCAATACCAACTGCCGAAAGTACTACATCGCACTCTATTTGCTCTTCACCTTTCTGGGTTTTTACGCGCACTTTGCAGCCATCGCCTTTTGTATCTACCGCTTCTACCGACGAGTTGGTCATAACGGTAATGCCCATTTTCTTAAACGATTTTTCGAGCTGCTTAGACACCTCTTCGTCTTCGTTAGGCACAATGGCCGGCAAAAATTCTACCACGGTAACTTTAGTGCCCATGGTAGCATAAAAATAGGCAAACTCCACTCCTATCGCGCCAGAGCCTACCACTACCATGCTTTTTGGCAATTGCTCCAGCACCAGCGCCTGGCGGTAGCCAATTATTTTTTTGCCATCTATAGGCAGGTTTGGCAACTCGCGCGAGCGGGCGCCTGTGGCGATAATTATGCTTTTGGCTTCATACTCTGTAATGGCGCCGTCTTGTGCCTTAACCTCTACCTTGCCTTTGCCCTTTAGCTTGCCAAAACCGGCAATATGGTCTATTTTATTTTTACGAAGCAGAAACTGAATGCCTTTGCTCATGCCCTGCGCCACATTGCGACTACGGCCTACAACGGCGCCAAAATCTACCGACGAATCGCCAACGTTAATGCCGTAATCTTTGGCGTGGCTTATATATTCGAATACCTGAGCGCTTTTTAACAAAGCTTTGGTAGGGATGCAACCCCAGTTAAGACAAATGCCGCCAAGCTCTTCGCGCTCAACCACACCCACTTTCATTCCGAGCTGCGAGGCCCGAATTGCGGCCACATAGCCACCAGGTCCGCTGCCTATCACGATCAGATCGTATTTTGCTGCCATAAGTTTCTGTTTAATTAATAGCGCAAAGCTATCAGTTGTATACTATAAATAAAAACCGCCCTCGCGTAAAGATGTTTTTTAGCGATTCTGTGCCCTTCTGAAAATTAAATTTACCTTATTTATTGGTTGCCGATGCACACAAATTTGGCCCTTGCAGGTGTGCGTTGCATTCAATTTTACTTATCGTAAAGCACTTTATTATAAAATTGTATGGTAGATGCCACCATTTTCTGCGGCGAGTAATCGGTGATAAGCGACTGGTAACCGGCCTCCCCGAGCCGTTTTCTTTCTTCCGGCTCTTTAATTAGCATTGCCAGTTTATCTCTTAAAATCTGCAAATCGAATGGCGGAATAAGCAGCCCGTTTTTATTGTTGATGATGATAGTATTTGGCGCCGGCACATCAAAAGCTACCACCGGTTTTTTATGATGCCAGGCCTCGAGGAGAACGATTCCGAAGCCTTCGGAAGTAGAAGGCACCACCACTATATCTGAATTCGCCAAGTAATCGTGCACGTTTTTTTTATGCCCCTCAAATCTCACGAAATTTTGCAAACCTAAAGATTCTGCCTGTTCTTTTAATACCTTCTCGTTACTTCCGGAGCCTACCAAAACTAAACCCAGGTCAGGATATTGAGTTAACAACTCTGGCAGGCAATCTATCACAAATCGCTGCCCTTTGTAGGGCACCAGGCGGCCAATTATAATAAGTTGTTTTTTATAAAAGCGCAGATTTTCGTTGCGTTCTTTCTGTGTTTCCGCTTTAAAATCCAAACCATGCGGAATAGTTTCTATTCTACCGTATTTAGAAATTCCTTTCCCAACAAAAAATCTGCTTAACCCTTCCGACACTGCCGCCGACCTGTTTATGAATTTTTCAGAAAAAACAGATAAAATATAATACAGATCGGGTTTACGGCGGGTATGATCGTAACCAAATCTGGCCTGGTAATTTTCATCGTATCCGTGTTTAGTCGATACGATTTTTATCTTTCGGTTAAATAAAAATTTAATAGCCGCGGCCCAAAAATCGGCATGAATGAGATGCGTATGAATAAGAGAGAAACCGCCTTTTTTATAGGTTGAGTTTATTTGCTTAAGTAGGTTAAAATTTAGCGGGCTGGCAGTAATAATTTGCTTAACTTCTATGCCCGATTGGCGTAATTTTGCGTTTAATTCTTCTGCTCCTTTCGCATCTTCTTTTACCGATACGCTTAAAAAACAACATTCTATCCCGGCTTGTTGCAAAAGTGGCAGCAGTTTAAGCAAATACAACTCCGATCCGGAAATACCGGCAGTTTTCTGAATAAATAAAACTCTCATTGTTTTGGTTAGGCTGCCTGGTTTAAGAACAATTATGCAGGCGAATTAAAAAGCCGCTCATACTTTCTATACATTTCATGATGCGAATAATGCGAAATAGTATAATTTCTGGCGTTCGCTCCAAGGGTTTCGCGCCTCACCGGATCATTAAGTAATGCGATTATACATTTAGCCAAAGCCATGGCATCAGCAGGTGGAAATAGCAGCCCGGTTTCTCCGTTTACTATCAGGTTCCGCACACCGTTTATATCGCTGCCAATTACAGGTAAACCTACCGATAATGCCTGTAACACAGAAGTGCTCATGGTTTCGGCTAACGACGAATGCACGTAAATATCGGTATTTTGCAAAAACGGTATAATACTTTGTTCGTCTAACACACCGCAAAACTCTACCGCCTGCTGCAGGTTGAGTAACTCAACCTCTCTTTGCACCTCTGCAAGTTTATCGCCCGAACCTGCAAGCATCAATTTTATGGGCAGGGGAGCATAATTAAGCTCTTGCAATTTAGAGATGGCACGTACGAGAGTTTTCTGATCTTTAGTGGCAGAAAACCTGGCAATCATAGAAACAATAATTTGGGTTGCACCACCTGCTTTTTTGCCCGCCGGAGCATATTTAGTAAAGTTAATTCCGTTACCAATTACGCTTACCTTGTTTTCTCTGAAAAAAAAATTACCAAGCCGTTTCCTGAATTGTTTGCGGTACTCGTTTGTAAGCATTACAATTTCAGGAGCTGTAAACATTGCGATGACCGAAAAAAGCCACTCGCTACGGGTTTTGTCTTTTAGCGATGTATGCTCTACCACTATAAGTTTGCATTTATGATTGGCAACATACGCCAATGCCACCAAGAGCAAATTAAGGCTGTGCAGCACAATTACATCTGGCTTATCTGCTTTAAAAACGCTGTAAGCTTCTTTCCACGATTTAGCGTATGCGCCCTCTTCTTTCTTAATTGCATAGCTGGCAATATTATTTTTCCTACAAAAACCGGTATACTCGGGCTTCACTTCCTCAATACCAAAAAACAAGGCAGAGTGCCGTGCTTTTTTTTCTGTATCGCCTTCTACTAACGAAAAAAATACGCTGCCATGGCCGCCCAAACCACTGTATAAGACCTGCAAAACTTTTAACCCTTTATGCATCTTGTGTTTTGCAGATTTTACCTGGCGACTGCAACGCTATTTTTAGCCTTTGCTGAGCCCGGCCATCTGGTTTATAAATAAAATAATCTGTAAAATATTTCAGGCTTTCTTCCGGCACTGTAAAAGTTTCAAAGTCTATATCGCTTTCAGAAAAAGAGTAAAAATCGAGCAAATTTACTACGCCCATTTCTGCCCATGTTTTCTGTATTTCCAGCTCATTTATTTTAAATGCGATGCATTTTTTAAAGTATATAGCCGGAATTAAAAGCGTAGAATAAAAACCAAAAACCCCTGAGCAATGGTGTATTAAACTTACTATATCGCCCCGCTCCTGATACTCTATTGCCGGATGCCTTAGAAAATAGTTCTGGCCAAAATTATCCGGGTGAAGTTTTACCACCAGTCGTTTGTTGTGCGCGGCGCAAAAATTACCTAATTTCTCCAGAAACCGGTTTTTTTCCTTTAAGGTCACTAAATCATTCCCGAACTTACTTTTTACAAATGGCTGGTCTATTAATAAGTAAAAATCATCTGCAGCAGTGCATGGCTTTTGGTCGAAAAACGGATCGAAAGATGGATTTCCGATTAGCGTTATTTGTGCGTTTGATGCCTTGTCGCGGGCAATAAAAAACTCTGCAGAAGACCTGGAAAAACAAATATATTTATCTGGAATCCGGAGAGACTGAAGACCGGAACCGGTTCGGCCTAAAGGCGAATTACGTAATTTGTAATAAACCAGCAGCAATAACTTCGGCAGATCTTTAATATTTGTAAAAGATAACGCGGAAAATAAAAAGCGAGCCGTGGTAAGTTTGTTTTCTTTAAAGTTGATTTTTTCGGCAGGCAAATCTGCATATCCGCGCATTGCATGATCGCAAATAGTGGTTGGTATTTTTACTTTCCGGCAGGCTAAATTTAATGCGATCTGGTATGGCGCATCATCAATATTAATGAAAACTACTTCGTCTGGCGAAACGCTTTTCAGCAGGGTGAACGGGGTAGCGTAATCGTCCCAATAAATTATACTGAAAGGCAGGTCAGGTTCCTTTTCCGAAGGCCTTTTATAGAATAATAATACAAAATCTATTTCATCTTTTAAATTTAAAAAAGGTAAAAGAAGGTCTTCTCTATCGTACCACCAATTAAGTAAAATTTTCTTTTTCCTCTTCACGTTTGCGCGTTTGGGCACAAAAGTAACCTATTTATGTAAGTTATGGGCCAGCCTTTCTGTTTGTTTGTTAAAGGGCGGTTTACATTTTAAAAAAATTTACTTTTTAGCTGTTTTATTTCTGGCAGGTAAAAAATGGCTATGGTAGCTATGCCAGCCGCGCCTGCCACAAAATACAGGTGCGCTCTTTTATCGGGAAAATACAAAGATGCCCAAACTGCCGCAAAAATACCGGCCGCCAAAACCACCGACAGCACAATATTTTTTTGGAGCTTAAACAGAGCGGGCTCAAAATATCTTTCTTTTTTCAGAAAATAAACAGCCGCGATAGTTTGTAAAAATTTAACGGCTATTACACCCAGGCAAATGCCAAAAATGCCAATAGCCGATAAAAAACCATACATTATTAAACCGCCAATTACCAGCGCGATAACATTAATAAGCGGCAGCAATTTGGTTTTATTATAAAAGAAAAGCGGGATAGAATAAATAACAAAAAACACCCGTGGTATATAGGCCAGAAATAGCAAGGGCAAATATTGCAACATGCTATGGTACTTTTGGTCTATCAGAAACATAGCCAGGGGTTGCGCCAGCATTGTAAGCAGAGCAATAAAAACCAATATAAACAGATTTAGCCCGGTAAATAACAGGTTAATTTCTTTGTCTGTCTGGTTTCTGTTTTCGGGCTTCCGGCTTTCCATTAGCCTGAAAACCGACGGATTTACTGCCGATGTAACCGATTGCAGCACCACCGCCGTTACCGAAGCAATTAGAAAAGCGATGTTGTACTTACCAAGTTCCGATAAAGACAAATAGCGCTCTATCAGAAAACGATCCAGATTATCGAGTGTAATACCGAGTAAAAGATAAGGAATAATGGGCAAACCGAATTTAAAAACGGGCGGTAAAAATTTTGCTTTAAACGTTACTTTGTGCCTCGTGAAAAAATAAACTAAAAACGCCATCACCACCACAACAGACCCTGCCAGTTTGCCGGCTAAACTTCCCCACGCTCCCAGCTCAAGCACCATCACTCCTATTACCGCGCCTATGGTCATCAGCACAAAAAAGCTAACAGCCAGCACCGCGAAACCTTTTATATTTTCCAGGTTACGGTAATAAGATAAAGCTACGCTGTGCAGCAACGATACAATGGTGGTGGCCAGCACAATATTGCCATATTTGCTAAACGTAAATTCGCTATTTGAGAAAACGAAATCTATTATAGAATTGCCGGCGAACCAGAAAATAAGGCTGTAAAAGGCAGAAATAGCGGCAATACAGCACAAAACCGTAGAGAAAAACGCGTTTAGCAGCCGTGGCTTTCGGTAAAACTTATAGAATAGCCTAGAGAAGGCGCTGTCTATCCCAACCGATAAAAAGATGGTTAAGTAAGCCTGAAAAAGGGCTGCGAGGGCCAAAATACCATACTCTTCGGGGTAAAGGTAGCGGGTAAAAAAAGGCGTTAACAGAAAATTAGACGCCAGTGGCAAAAAACCAATGGCCAGATAATAAAAGGAAGAGGTGAGGTACTTCTTCAAAAGTGATGGGAAATGTTTTTGTATAAAGCTAAATTCCGGACCGGCAAATTACTACTGTCGCTTTATTACCTATTATTGGTTTTTCTGGCTATCCGGGGCTCTATAAAGTCAAGGAGTTTTTGCAGACTTTCTTCTACCGCCAACAGATCTGTACGAAGTTCCAGGTCTGGGTTTTGCGGCACATCAAACGGAGCATCTACACCTGTAAGACCCGGAAATTTGCCCTCCGCAGCCAGTTTGTAATAGCCTTTTGTATCGCGGTTTATAACAGTTTGCAGAGGCGCGTTAATGTAAATTTCATAAAAATTATCTTCTCCTGTTATTTGCCGGGCCAGTTGCCTTGCTTGTGCCAGCGGGCTTATTAACGAAACCACCACCACCACACCTGCCGATGCCAAAATAGAGGCTGTTTCGGCAGTACGGCGTATATTCTCCAGGCGGTCTGAATCAGAAAAACCAAGCCCGTGGTTCAGCCCTTTTCTAAGCTCATCTCCGTCTAACACTTTTACCAGGTGGCCTTTGCTTAATAAGTGGCTGCAAGCTGCCCTGGCAAGAGTGGTTTTGCCAGCGCCCGAAAGGCCGCAAAACCAAAAAACCTTTGGCGTTTGTTTAACTATTTCTTCTATAAAAAACTGATTATGCATGGCATTTAACAACCTTAACACCGCCTTTTGCTACAGGTAACAATATTACCATTATTAAAATAAAACCTCAGGCAATTAATGCTTTTTGTATAGAATTATTTTGCTGCCGCAGGATAGCACACGCGGGAGTTCGGGCTTCTTTCCTAAATTTACAGGTCGCAAAGTTTTTCCTTATTTTCAGGCGAATTCAGATCAAAAGTAAGAATACGTATAACCTTACAAAGTAAAATGGTACACAATATACTGGCAACAATAGATCTCGATAAAGTAATAGCAATTGCAAAGGCGGCAGGCGCCGAGATCCTTAAAATTTATGAGGAAGAAACCATGCCGGCTGCAACTTTAAAAACCGACCTTACACCCTTAACCATTGCCGACACAAATGCTAATTACCTGATCGTAGAACAGTTGCTGGCTAATTTTCCTGATATTCCGGTAATTTCTGAAGAAGTAACGGCTGTAGATTTTGCGAAAAGGCAAGCCTGGAAAGCCTTCTGGTTGGTAGACCCTCTGGACGGCACCCGCGAATTTCTGGATCGAAACGGAGAGTTTACCGTTAACATTGCTTTAATAATAGATAACAGGCCAGCGCTTGGGGTTATTCATGCGCCTGCCTTAAACCTTACCTTTTTTGGGAGCAGGATGCACGGCGCCTGCAAACAAATAGGGCTTTACGAACCAAAACAAATTTTTACCCGGCCCAATAACAAAAAAATGGTGGCCGTGCACAGCAGGTCGCACAGCACACCCGAAGAAGAAAGGGTACTAACCGCACTGGGCGCGCGCGAAAGATTGCAGATAGGCAGCTCGCTGAAATTTTGTTTAATTGCCGATGGCACCGCTAATTATTATTACCGCCACGGGCAAACTATGGAATGGGATACCGCTGCCGGCCAGGCCATTGTAGAAGCCGCGGGCGGAAGCGTAACCACTCCTGACAGATTACCTTTATTATATAACAAAGAATCGTTAAAAAACGGGAGCTTTCTCTGTATGGCCTAAAATCCAAACAAAGAAAGCTTCTTAGTGAAATTATTCCGCTTCGCTTATTTTACCACTTTCTTAAAGTAATCCAGAGTTATTTCCAAACCTTCACTTCGCGATACTTTGGGTTCCCAGTTAAGCAGCTTTTTTGCCAACGAAATATCGGGCTGGCGCTTCTGCGGATCATCAAGTGGCAGCGGTTTGAAATCTACCTTTAGCTCTACGCCTGTAAGCCGGCAAACTTCTTCTGCAAACTGGCGAATGGTGATCTCTGCAGGGTTTCCAATATTTACCGGATGCGCGTAATCGCTAAGTAACAAACGGTAAATGCCCTCTACCAAATCGTCTACATAACAAAAAGAACGGGTTTGAGAACCATCGCCAAAAATTGTAAGCGCTTCGCCCCGCAGCGCCTGGCCCACAAAAGCAGGCAAAACACGGCCATCGTCTAATCGCATGCGTGGCCCGTACGTGTTAAAAATCCTCACGATCCGGGTTTCCAGGCCATGAAATGTATGGTAGGCCATTGTCATGGCTTCCTGAAAACGCTTGGCCTCATCGTAAACGCCGCGCGGGCCCACCGGATTTACATTACCCCAATAGTCTTCTTTTTGCGGATGCACCAGCGGGTCGCCATATACTTCTGATGTCGACGCTATCAGCATTCTGGCATTTTTAGCCTTGGCAAGGCCCAGTAAATTATGTGTTCCTAAAGAGCCGACTTTTAAGGTTTGAATAGGTATCCTTAAATAATCTATAGGGCTGGCCGGCGACGCAAAATGAAGTATGTAGTCCAGGTCGCCGGGCACGTGCACAAATTTAGATACATCGTGATGATAGAACTCAAAATTTGGCAAGTGAAACAGATGCTCTATGTTAGCGATATTACCCGTAATCAGGTTATCCATCGCTATCACATGGCAATCTTCCTTAATAAAGCGGTCGCAAAGATGCGAACCCAGAAAGCCGGCTCCACCGGTTACTAAAACTCTTTTGCGCTGCATACTTGCTACTGAGGAAATGCTAAAACCGGAGATTTATTAGCAGAATTATTTATGCCGATGCACTCGTAAAAGAAACCATGCTGAGCCATTTCTTTGGCATCGTAAATGTTGCGGCCGTCAAAAACAGCCTTGTTACGAAGCAACTCGCCTACTTTGGTAAGGTCGGGCAGTTTAAATTCGGGCCATTCTGTTACCACCATCAGGCAATCGGCATCTTTTAGGGCATCGTACTGGTTTTCGGCATATTCTATAGAATCGCCAATTAAGTGCTTTGTTTCTTCCATTGCAACCGGGTCGTAGGCGGTTACGGTACAACCGGCATCTAACAGGTTTTTAATGATCACCAAAGACGGCGCCTCGCGTATATCGTCGGTTTGGGGTTTAAACGAAAGCCCCCAGATGGCTACTTTGCGGCCTGGCAATTTATCGCCGAAATAGCGTTTGGCTTTATTAAAGAGCACATGTTTCTGGTCGTCGTTTACAGCCTCTACCGCTTGCAGAATCCGCATATCGTACCCGTTCTGATTCGCAGTTTTTATCAGCGCTTTTACGTCTTTCGGAAAACACGAACCTCCATATCCGATTCCGGGGTAAATAAATTTATTTCCGATACGGGCATCGCTGCCAATTCCGATCCTAACCTTATTTACATCGGCGCCCATTATTTCGCAAAGGTTAGCGATGTCGTTCATAAAGCTGATTTTGGTAGCCAGCATGGCATTGGCCGCGTATTTGGTCATTTCGGCCGATGGTACATCCATAAATATAATGGGATGGCCGTTCAGCAAAAATGGCTTATACAGTTTTCGCATTATCTCTTCCGCCCTTTCAGACTCCACCCCTATCACTATACGGTCCGGCTTCAGAAAATCGTTAATGGCGGCGCCCTCTTTTAAGAACTCAGGGTTAGAGGCTACCTCAAACTCAATATTCTCGTTTCTTTCTTTTATAGCTTCTACAAGTGCCTGGTGCACTTTGCGCGCGGTGCCAACAGGCACGGTGCTCTTGGTTACAACTACCGTGTATTTTGTAATATGCTGCCCAATAGCGCGCGCAACGCCAATTACATATTGCAGGTCGGCGCTGCCGTCTTCGCCCGGCGGGGTTCCAACCGCGATAAAGGCCACATCGCAATCTTTCACGGCTGTAGCCAGGTCTGTCGAGAAATGCAACCGGCCTTTTTCATAATTCCTGAGAACCATTTCTTCCAGGCCGGGCTCGTAAATTGGCAAAATGCCTTTTTTCAGGTTCTCAATTTTCTGCACGTCAATATCAATGCATGTTACGTTCATGCCTACCTCTGCAAAGCATGTTCCGGTAACCAAACCTACATAACCTGTTCCTACAACTACAACTTTCATATTTTACTTTGTATTGTTGAATTTAGAATTGACAATTTTGTAATGCCAAAAAAAAAAATTTAATCTGCGAAATTAACACATCCAGCGTTTCCACCAGAACTGAAATACTAATAAAGCCCAGATTCGGGCATGAATATCTTCCGGATTCTTTGAAAAAAGCTGTTTTTTGAGCGATCGAACCTCAGCTATATCAAAAATATTCTGCTCTTCAATAAATTCATCCGATAAAAGATCGTCTGTAATAAGGCTCTGCAAATCGCCTCTGAAGCACTTTAATAAGGGCACTTCAAAACCTTTTTTGGGCCGGTTATAAAGCTCCTGCGGAAGTATATTTCTGAAAGAATCCTGAAGAATGCGCTTTTTCATTTTGCCGTTTATTTTGGCACTTTCCGGCAACGAAAAAGCAAATTCTACAACTGTGTGGTCCAGGAACGGTACCCTGACTTCGAGCCCATTGGCCATGCTCATTAAATCTGCTTTTACCAGCATATCGTTTTGCAAAACAAGGTTCATATCTGTTAAAAGCACGTTATTGATATCGCCTTTATTGCTGATATTTTCCAGAATTTTGCTTTTCTGCTTATTGTACAGCGATTTAGAAACGCGCTTGCCTGTTTCTTTATTAAACAGCTTTTTCACCTCCTTTTCCGAAGCATAACCAGCCCAGCTCCAGTAACGGTCTTTGGCGCTGCTGTTCATGCCGCGGGCAAACCGCTGAAACTGCCTTACTTTATTACCAAATGGCGCCTGTCTGGATTTTGGCAGCACATCCCATAAAAAATCGAGGCCAGAAATTATTTCGGCAGGTATGCCGCCATTATTTACTTTAAACTCACCGTGGTGCTTGTTGTAGCCGGCAAAAAGCTCGTCGGCGCCATCGCCCGATAAGGCAACTTTTACCTCCTGCCTGGTTTTTTTGCTCAGAATATAAAATGGAAGCGCCGAAGAATCGGCAAACGGCTCGCCCAGGTAATTCAGCACATCAAACACATGGTCGTACAAATCCTGATTTGTGAGGCTAAAAACAGTATGGTTGGTTTTAAATTTTTCGGCAACCAGATTGGCATATCTGGTTTCATCAAAAAAAGGCTCGTCGTGGTAGCCGATAGAAAACGTATTAAGATGCTGCGTATGCCTGGAGGCCAGGGCCACCACTACCGACGAATCTATGCCTCCGCTCAGAAATGCACCAAGCGGCACATCTGCTATTAAGCGGCGCTGCACCGAATTATCGAGCAACTCTACCAGTTTTTTTTGCTGCTCCGGGTAACTTAATTTCCGGGTTTCTTTTTGCAACGATTTCTTTTTGAACGGAATTTTATACCAGCGCTTTCTTACTATTTTGCCTTCTTTGTTTATAAACAGGTAACTGCCGGGCGCCATTTTCTTCACTCCCTTAAAAATAGAGCTGGGCGCGGGTATGTAATTAAGCTGAAAATACTGGAAAAGAGCTGTGTAATTAAGGACTTTAGGAACGCCAAGTGCCATCAGCGCTTTCATTTCCGAAGCGAAAATAAAATTATCGGCAGAGCGGTACACCAGCAAAGGCTTTATACCAAACCGGTCGCGTGCAATAAAGAGGCTTTGTTCTTCGCGGTCGTAAATGGCAAAAGCAAAAAAGCCGTTTAGTTTGGGCAAAAATCCGCGGCCTTCTTTTATGTACAGTTGTAATAAAACTTCTGTATCGGTCTGGCTTTTAAACGAAACACCTGCAGAGGCCAAATTTTGCCTTAGTTCGCGGTAATTAAATATTTCGCCGTTAAAAACAATTACGTACCTGCCTGTAGCGTCTGTAAATGGTTGATTTCCGTCGGGGCTAACATCTATAATAGACAGGCGGCGGTGGCCTAAACCAACGTTCTTCTCTTTAAAAATTCCTCGCGCATCCGGGCCTCTGGAGGCGAGGGCGTCTGTTGCCTCCTCAAGAAGAGAAATAGCCGCAGCACCTGCATCTGTAAAAGAATAAACCCCGGAAATTCCGCACATAAATTATTAAAAAAGCTGTTTTATAGCTACAAAAATCTAGTCTAAAAACGTTTGCAAAAGTAAATATTTAAACCAAAAACCGACTACGGCTTTACTACCGGATAATTAACAGATGAATCTCTTTGCAAATTTGTTTTTCAACCGCCCGACCGCTTTGCTTTATAGCCCATTTCTTTTAGCAGGAGCATTATTTTATCCCGGAAATCGCCTTGAATAAGTATTTCGCCATCCTTTGCGGAGCCACCAACACCGCACTTGTTTTTAAGCGTTTTGCCAAGGGCGGCAAGGTCGGTTTCGGCGCCATAAAAACCGGTAATGAGCGTTACTTTTTTGCCGCCGCGTTGCTTTTTATCTAACTGCACGGTAAGGTTTTGCTGATTGGGCGGCAGCGTTTCTACCTGGTCTCCGGCATTATCGTTG
>JAFADQ010000202.1 GCA_023424725.1 Bacteroidota bacterium | reverse complement strand
AGCCTCGCTCAGCGAGGGAGTCCCTAATTTTCGACTGCAAGCCGAGTTTACACCAGAAGCATTCTCTGACGAAAACAGCGAGCGCTGGACCGAGGTAATAAAGGCATGCAACCACCACATAAACAATGCCCCGCCGGCATCGCCGCATATTATTTAGTCAGCTGCTGGTTTGTAAGAAAGCAAACGCTGCAGGTACCAAAAAAAGGTGCATCAGAGCAAAACAAAAAGGGAAGAGCCGGCAAAGGTTCTTCCCTTTTTTTGCGCTGATGCCGCTATTTTTGCCCTTTGCAGCCTATTGCCCGGCCAGGCGGCGGCTTGTTTGCAGCATAGAGCTATAGTTGGGGTTTCCGGGGCTGTATTTTAGCGCCTGCTCATAATTTTGCGCCGCCTTTGCATATTGCTGCATAGAGTAATACACCGATCCGGCATTGGCATAAAAATCGGCGCGCTGCGGCGCAAGTTGTTTGGCCTTATCGAAGTGGTGCGCCGCCATAGGCAGCTGCTGCTTGTGGTAGTACGATACGCCCAGCACATTATGCGCGTCGGGGTGGTTGGGGTTGCGGCGCAGAAAAGCCCTCAGGTTGGCTATCGCCAGGTCGTGCTGCTGCAGTTTTGCCGCGCTGTTTCCTACAGAATATGTTACGTTCTGAAAAGCGCTGTCTATCTTTTGCACCTTTTGGTAATACTGCAGGGCTACCTGGTTATTGCCTGCGGTTTCGTAGGTGGCGCCCAGGTTAAAGAGAGCGTTTAGCTTGGTGGGTTCCATCTCTACGGCACGGGCAAACATGCGCCGGGCGGTGGCAGTATCGTTAAGATAATAACTAAGCACGCCGTAGTTATAAATGTAATTTACATCGTCGTCGTAAATAGCAATTCCTTTTTTTGTTTCAGATAGGGCTTCGCGAAAGTACGCGTTCTTGGCGTTCGGATCCTGGGTTCGTTCGCCCAGCTGCATCAGCGACGACCCATAGGCGGTATGCGTGCGCGCACTGTTTGGCGATGCCAGCACCCCGGCTTTAGATATGGTTACGCTGTTTTCCCAGTCTTTATTCCTGTCTATGGTTTTAAACGTGTAGGCCGTAACCAAAATAGCTACCAGCACCTGGGCATAATTAAATATTTTGGCCGAAACCGGAGCTTCGGAAGTAACTTTTCCACTGAAAAGCCTGAAAATGCCATAGCCCAGCAATAAGCAAAACGCCAACGACGGCGAGAACAGAAAGCGCTCGCCCACGGTGGCATGTATCGGCACAAACAAATTGCTGTACACCGACATGGTTGCAAAATAAAACAAGATGCAATAGCTCCAGATTTTCTTTTTCCGCAGGCCAAAAAACGCCACCGCCAGCAGCGTCACATACACCACCACCGATAGCATGGCCTTAATATTAGCAAGGCTGGTAATTTCTATCTGGTTATAACTATAATCCCACGAAAGCGGGTGCGGAAACACCAGCAGCTCCAGGTATTTAAGCATAATAACCGCGATGGTGCCAAACCGGGTAGAGAAATCGGTAGCGCCAAAAACCACATTATCTATTATTTTATTGATCTCGGCCGGAGCAGGATCCAGCCAGGCCTGGCGGGCGAGCAAATACAAGGCTGCGGGCGCCAAAAAAGGCAGCGTGAGCATTAAAATACGGCGCAACGGTGCTTTGCTGAAGAAGTAGAGCGTAAGCGGAAAAACGGCCAGAAATGTAACCGCGCTTTCTTTAGAAAACACGCCCAGAAAAAAGAACCCAACCGCCAGCGCCATATCTGCAGTTTTGCCCGATTTTACGTACCGCAGCAGCATATACAAGGGCAACGCAAGCCCGAATAAAAATGCCAGAATTTCGTCGCGGCTCTTAATATTTGCCACCACTTCTGTGTGTATGGGGTGCGCGGCAAACAGCAGCGTAACTGCCAACGGCAACCACGGGTGTATGTGCGAAACCAACCTGCGCATTACCAAAAACAGCACCACGCAACACAGCGCGTACAGGGCAACATTGGTAAAATGGTGCACATGCGGATTAGGGCCAAAAAACTCTACCTCGGTGGCAAAAGTAAACCCCGTAAATGGCCTTAAAATGCTGTGGTTTTGCTGTGTATAGCCATACCAGTTAGATTTTGTGAGCACATCGCCCAATTGGCCCCAGCCCTGTTGTATTACCCTGTTCTCTATTACCGATGCCAGGTCGTCGTTGGCGTACCCGTGCTTTAGCGTGTTGCTGTATATCAGAAACGAGAACACAGCCACCAGCGCAATAAGCCACCGGCTGTGCGCGAGTGGTGTGCGCGGTTTTGCCGGGCTGGCAGGCGCGGGCGCGGCGGCAGGTCTGGCGGCGGGTTTTGCCGGGCGCGGCTTCTGCTTATAGTTTTGTTTTTGCTTCATTTGGGTTGTGGCAGGGCGGTTTTTGGCGCCTGCAGGGTAACAGGCTATTAGCCAACTACAAATGTGCTGTTTTTTTTGCTGAGGTGAAAGAGCCGGCTCACAAGGCTGGCCGGTTTTTTCCGTAATTTTCTTCTGAAACCGGATGAAAGTGAATCGACTTAGAATGGCTCAGGACGGCAGATCAAAATTATAGCAGGTGCCGCTGGCGCAAGGATTTCCTTGTGCCGCCCGCAGGACAATATCCGATTATTTTGCCTTCGGCAGGCACAAGGAAATCCTTGCGCCAGCAGCTTCGTTTTAGCTTTAGCTCAAGCCAGTGCTAATTTACCACATCGCCGCGAAGTTTGCGTACGCGCTTGCGGGCTTCTACCACAAACAAGCTGCCGGGATGTTTGGTAAGAATGTTGGTATACAGCTCCTGGGCCCTGGCTTTGTCGTTCAGGTTTTCTTCGTAAATGGTGGCCAGCATAAACAAAGCATCGTCGCTTAGTATATCCTGCTTATAGTTGTCTATAATTTGATTCAGATTTTCTACAGCGCGCTGGTGGTCGCCCATGCGGTGGTAAATCTGCGCTTTCTGAAAATACACCTCGTCGGTAATGCTGTGGCCGGGGTAGCGTATCAGCATGCTATCCAGCAGCGAAAGCGATTGCAGGTATTTGTTCTGGAATAACATCAGTTCTGATCGGGCGAAATCTTCCATGGCATACGGCGTGGTATCGAGGGCCATGTTGTCGGTTATCAGAATGCTGAGCTTCATGGCATCGTTGGCAATTTCGCGCGAGGTAGCCATTTTAAGAATATCGAGGTGCTCGTGCGCCAGCTCAAATTCGCCTTTATAATAGTTTAGCTTGGCGTTGCGCAGCTTGGCTTCGTGGCCTATCGGGGTTTCTTTATGCGATTTTTCTACCTGCGAGTACAGTAAAGTCGCTTCCCAGGGTTCGTTTTTGAGGAGGTAAATATCGCCGAGATGCAGTTTGCTCTGGGCTACAATATTGGCATTGGCGCGCGGTGTGGCAATTACCTGTTCCAGCATTTTAATGGCCTTTTCTTTATCGTCTAAATAAAAAGCCTGCAGCACGGCAATGCTCTGCATAACCTCTACGGTTTCGGGGCTGCGGCCCAGCTCGGCCAGGTATTGGTCGTATTCGGTTATCAGCGCCTTTATTTTTTCTTTATCTATCGGGAAAGTGTTTTTTACCTGTTCTTCGCGCGCGTTTATTAAGCGTTGGCGGGCCTGGGCATAAAAGGGGCCGTCGCGGTATTCTTTGGCCAGGTAATCGAAGGCCTCTATGGCGCTTTCGTAATCTTTGTTTTTAAGGCTGATGTTGCCGAGCTCCATTACCCTAACACCGCCGGAGCGCAAGCGCCTGTCGAGCGATTTGGCCTGCAGCAGCGCGTTAAAGAAATCTTTTTTCTGGGTATACAGCCAGATCAGCATTTCCGGAAAAGCTGTTTCGTTAGGTTGCTTTTGGGTGCGCGAAATAAGGGCGGCTTCTAATATGTCAAACTCTTTATCTTCTTGCAGCGTGTTTTGCAGCATGTTTTGCGAGTAGGCCAGGTTGCCCTGGTTAAGGCTGGCGTAGGTAAGGGCTTCGTCTATCAGTTTCGGAATATCGCGCTGCTGCATGTACAACCCAATAAGGTTAGGAATATACAGCGTTTCGTTTTTAGCCATTTTGCGGCCCTGAAGGTAGGCTTTCTCGGCGTAATCGGGCAGCTCGTTCATCTGAAAGGCGGCCGCCAGGTTTGGTATCATCTGCAAGGAGGCATCCGCAATCGTTTTCTCGTATTGTTTGGTAGCCTGCTCTGTTTTGCCGCTGCGCTGGTATACTTTGCCCAGGTTTATCTCGTAGGCGGGGTTGTTTTTGTTTTGACGGAGCGCCCGCTTTGCCAGTTTTTCGGCTTCTTTAAAATCGCCGAGCCCCATTAGCGCGTTCAGGTAGTTTTGGTAAATAACGTTAAACTGCCGGTCGTCTTTTGCCAGATCTTCGTACAGCGCCACAGCTTTCTCCAGCTCGCCTTTGCGGTAATACTCGTTTGCCAGGGCAATATTATTGGTTTGCGCCAGCACTAAATTTGGTACCAGCAGCATTGCCAGCGTTAACAGCAGCGTAAAAACAGATAAAGAAAGAAAATTAGAGAATCGCATAAATAAAGATACTATTTTATCTACTAACCATAACAGCGCGGGGTTTGGTTTTATTTTAGCCGGTAAAATAATTCAGTAGTAAAATCGCTGTCAAATATCAATCCTTCTAAAAACAAAACAGGGCTGCTTCTTCCGAAACAGCCCTGTTTTTGTGCCTTGCAGCCTTGGTTCTTAAAAGTACTTAGCGCGATTGTCTTTAATATCGGCTTTCTCTTTTACTACTTCGTAAATGTTGCCTTCGGCGCGCATAGAGCGGGTAGAGGCAAGCTGCTTTTTAATGGCAGTTAAATCTCCTGGCTCGCCGGCCGGCGTTAACGATACCAGCTCTATAGCGATTACACCGGTTTCGCCTTTAAACGGAGCGGTGTGGGCGCCCGGCTTTAGCGAGAAGGTTTTTCCAACCGCCACAGGCTCGGTGCCGAGGCCCTGAATGGTGTTGGCGCCAAACGTAACGTTGTCGGCGGTTTTTACGGTAGCGTCGGCGCCGTATTTAGCAGCCATCTCGTCTAAAGTTCCGTTAACTCCTTTCAGCTTGTTCAGAATCATTTCGGCCTTTTTCTCGGTTCGAACGGCGGCCGTTAGCTCTTCGCGAAGGTCTTCTACTTTAGGCTGGCCTTTTTGGCGCTTGCCGGTTAATACGGCTACTACAAATTTATCGTCTGTTTCGAACACCGGCGATACCGCGCCAACGGTGGCTACATCGCTATATGCCCAGCGAATTACTTCGCGCGCGTTGGTTACATTGTTAATGTTACGGTCGTTAGGGCCAATGTTTACGGCTTCGGTTCTTACCAGCGTTTGGTCTTTAGCGATGTTGGCGTTAAAGCTGGCCAGGTCTGTGCTGGTGCCGGCAAGCTCGTCTGCCTTACGGAAAGCTTCGTCTTTCGTGTCGTCGCTGGATTCTATGTTGCGGGTTACGGTTGCCAGCTGGTATTTGCGGCTTGTTTCGGGCTCTGTAACTTTAATAATGTGGTAGCCAAACTGCGTTTTAACCGGCTGCGGAAGCAAACCGGTGCTGTTAAAGTTAAATACGGCATCTTCAAACTCTTTTACCATACGGCCTTGTGTAAACCAGCCCAGGTCTCCGCCAACGGCAGCTGTTCCGTCTGTGCCGTGCTGGCGCGCCATTTCCTCGAAAGATGCGCCGCCTTTAATCTGGGCAAGTACTTCGCTGGCTTTCTTTTGGGCTTCTGCTTTTGCTTCGTCGGTTTCGCCGTTGGCTTTAAATAAAATGTGGCTCGCGCGGATAGCGCTTACAGAATCTTCTTTTGTATTTATTACTTTATAAAGCTGGTAGCTGTTGTTTTCCAGCACGGGGCCATAAACAGTGCCGGTTTGTAGCGGCATTTGGTCGCGGAGTGCCTGAGGCAAATCGCTCATGCCTATGTAAGCAGCATTAAAATCTGCATCAGAATTGGCGCGAACAAACATAGAATCGTTTTCGGCATTGCGGAATTGCTTTGCCAGTTCGGCAACTTCGTTACGGATATTGGCGCTATCGGCGCCCGATGGGTTTACCGATATAGCCACGTATTGCAGCGAGCGGCCTTCTTCAGGGTTATAACGTTCGCGGTTTTTGCTCAGGTAAGCTTCCAGTTCGTCGTCGGTTACCTTAATAGTGGTATCGTTTATGGTGAAGAACGGGATGTACATGAATTTTACAGATGCTTTGGCATTTTGCGCGGCGTGGTGCTGCTTTGCTTCGGCGGTGGTTACATACTCCGAGTTTTTCATCAGGTTTGTAAACTTGGTGCGCAGGCGGTCGGGGCCAAGGCTGGCCTCGAAGTTAGTCCACATGGCGCGCTGCTCGGGCTGCAGCTGGTCGAAGTTTTTAAGGTAATTTACTACCTGCGAGCGGTCGAACTGCTGGGTTTGCGGATCTACGAATGCCTGGCGAATAGCAGGATGCACGTTGTTACCCTGCACCATGTCTACCATTTCCTCGTCGGTTACGGTAATGCCCAGGCGGTCGAACTCTTTCTGGAAAGCTATTTTGAAGATAAGCTGGTTCCAGGCCTGCTCGCGTAGGCCCGGCATGTCGGCCTCTGTGGGGCCTTGTCCGTTCTGGGCTACGAAGTTCTGCTCCACCCTCATCATCTCTTCCTGAAACTCGTTGTAGTCTATCTCTTCGCCGGCTATTTCGCCCACGATCTGAGAGTTGCCCATCAGAGATGAGTTAGAGTTCAGGAAATCTCCTAAGAGAACAAATGCGCCTAACGAGATCGCAATGATACCGATTGCCAGACCAGAACGCTCTCTGATCTTGTTAATTAAAGCCATATATGTGTGCTACCTTACTTAAAGACTTGCAAAATAAGCAGTAGACAACCTAAAATCAAAATTTATATGGCAAATAGAGAAAAGATAAAAACAGATTAAATATCTGCTATAAAGTATATGCAGCGGTTTTTGGCCCTCACAGGTGCTAAAATGGCCCTCGCAGCCCGGTTATGGATATTTTGCACTGCGCAAAGATTTCTGTTGCCGCTTAGCGGTCTTTGGTAACCACAACCGTGTCGCGGTTATTGCGGCGCTCCTTTAGCTCCTGCTTTGTTTCTTTCCATTCTTCTTTTGCTCCGCGGGCGCCTTCTTTCAGGTTTTGCTTTATTTCGGCGCCGGTATTTTCCAGGCGCTCGCCGGTGCTGCCAAACCTGGCCGAGTCGAGCCCGCGGCTGGAGGTGGTGGTTGTGGTGGTAACAATGGTATCGCCCTCGGCAGTAACCGTGCGGTTAGTAGTAGTTTCTGTAGATTGTGTGCAGGCTGCGAAGGCCAGAAAAGCGGGTATAAGAGCAGAATATTTCATCTTTATAGCTGTTGTTTAGTGTTGCCGCTATATACGTAACCGGCGGAAAGTAAGGTGCGAGGTGTTCGGTAGCATTTTGTTTTTCGTGATTTCCGGGGTTTGATATATATAACTGAAAGGCTGCAAAGGCCAATTAATAGGCCGTTACAGCATAAATCATAAACCGATGCCATCGCTCTAACCGATGGCATTGGTGTTTTTGGCTACAGCCTACCTTTTATGCACCGCCGTGTCCGATTCTTCTATGTGCAGCGTGTCGGGTATGTTTTCGGGGTGGGCGTGGCCCGATGGCGGTGCAGCAGCGCCGTTTACAATTGTGGCATCGGGCACGTTGGTTTCGGGGTTGCGCGGGTTGCAGGCACAGAGCAGGCAAAACACACCCAGCAGGCAAAAAGGAGCTCTCATATAAAAACGGTTTTGAGTTTTAATACTGGTTGCGCAGCTATAAAGGTTGCCTAATTGCGCCGCGTTCTTATTTGTTTTTGATAAGAAAATATGTCCGCTTACTCTTCAAGTTGGTTTTAGCCCAAATTTTCTTCTATCAGAATTAACTAAACAATTTACAAAAAAAGCACGGTGCATAATTGCTGCTATATATCTATAACGACATATTAAATACTACAACCTTGTAGATAAAAATGTTAAACTAAATAGCCTCCCAATCAGCCTTTTTGTTGGAATTGGCGTACGAAGTAGCAGATTTAAAACTATTGGTGTTATATTTAGGCTTCGGAAAAGATAAATATCTTTGATTTATTGTTCCGGATGCGTTTTACTACAAATTTCGGTTTGTAGTAGAAAATATTACAAAAATTGAGTTACCTTTATTTATTATACTTAAACAATTAAAGAATACCACCATGAGAAAATTAGTACCCTTCGCTTTTATACTTTCTGCTGTATTCTTTTCTGCGTTACCAGCCTTTGCTCAGCCAAAAGCAGACGCCGTAGCAGCACCTGGTGTAGTTAACATCGCCATTGTAAACAGCTCGCTGCCGCATTCGCGCACCTTAATTAAAGGCCTCGACGAGTCGGTGAAGGTATACGTAGTACGCGATCACGAGATAATAGACGACGTTTTTAAAAGAATATCGCGGCAGTGCAACAAGTCTAACGAAACCATCGGCTCCATAGCTGTATTCAGCCCTGGCAAAAGCGGTCAGTTCGATCTGGGTGGCGATAAAATATCGCCGCGCAACCTGAAATTTATCGGTAAAGGTTTTTCGGTAATTACGCCTGTGCTGGCGCCCGACGCGCAGTTATTAATTTACACCAGTGAGGTTGGGAACGGCAAAAACGGCGAGAAGCTGATGACATCGCTGAAAGATTATTTCCCCGGCAAAATTTATATGTCGAGTAACCTGACAGGCAAAGGCGGCGACTGGGATCTGGAAATAAGCAATGCCGATACCCCCGCTCCGGTGCTTGTAAATACCGAATACCTGAACAAGCATTACCGCTACGCGCTGGGCAAATAATAATTCTATTTAAGCTGTAGCGGCCAAAAAAATGTCTGTTGCAGGGTAATTATAATTGATGATGTTGGGTTGAAGTTGTTGTAAATTATTATAGCATAACGGCTTTTACATCAGCAATAAACCGTGAAAACTCCGCTCCGGAGAGCGAAGCTACTCAAGTAGCTCCGCTCTCCGGAGGGGAGTTTTTTATGCTGAAGCGGCCAGAAAAACGGGCGTTTCAGATTGAAAAGCAGTCGAAAAAATTAATTGTATCAATACGCCGCTCTGAAGAGCAGCGCTACACCTGTAGTTCCGGTTTCCAGAGCAGAGTTTTTTACCCTGTAGCAGCCAAAAAAACGGCCGTTGCAGGGTAAAAACAATTGTAGGTTTTACTTAACTTTAACTTCGGGCTTAAGCGCAAGCCTGAAGCCGGTGCCGTGCAGGTTTACTATCTCTATGCGCGGGTCGGGCGCCAGGTATTTGCGGAGTTTGGAGATGAACACATCCAGGCTGCGGCCCACAAAATAATCGTCGTTGCCCCAAATGCTGAGTAGAATTTGCTGGCGGGTAAGGGTTTGGTCCTGGTGCTGCATCAGCAGTTTTAGCACATCGGCTTCTTTCTGGGTTAACGAGCGCGATCCATCGGGGCCGGCAAGGGTGCGGTTGGCATAATCGAAAGAGAAATGACCGATGGAGTATTGCGGCTGGTCGGGTTGGCGGGTTACGCGGGTGCGTTTTAAAATTGCCTCTATGCGCAGCAGCAGTTCTTCTACGCTAAAAGGTTTGGTCATGTAATCGTCGGCGCCCGCCCTGAAACCGGCTACCTTGTCTTCTTTCATCGATTTTGCCGACAAAAAAATGATCGGAATGCTTTCGCTCTGTTCCCGAATTTTGCCGGCCAGCGTAATGCCGTCCTGCCGCGGCAACATTATGTCCAGAATGCACAGATCGAAGGTGCCGGAGCTAAAGGTTTGGGCGGCGGCAACGCCATCGGTGGCAAGGGTTACAGTATAGCCGTTTACTTCCAGGTTGTCTTTTATTACAAAGCCCAGGTTCAGGTCGTCTTCAACCAGCAAAATGTGTCCTTTATCTGACATTGGCATGTGTTGTTTCTGTGTGTAGTAGGCGTATTTATGCTGTAGCGCCCATAAAAACGGCCGTTGCAGCCTACAATGTTGTCTTGCCTTATTGCTTTGGCAACGGCAGCGATAGCGTAAATATACTGCCTTTGCCTAAAGTGCTTTGCACAGATACCTGCCCATTGTGTGCTTTTATCATGCGCTGCACATAATGCAGGCCCAGACCAAAGCCTTTTACGTCGTGCACGTTGCCGGTGTGCACCCGGTAAAACTTTTCGAATATTTTTTTCTGCTGATCGGTGGTAAGCCCAATGCCCTTATCGGAAATCTCGATACAAACAGACTTGCCTTTGTTAAGCGTTTTAATCACTATTTCGGGGTTGCCGTTGGTGTATTTTATGGCGTTATCCAGCAGGTTAAATAAAATGTTAGATAGGTGCAGCTGGTCGGCCAGCACAATAGTTTGCGTGGCTTCAAGCTGCAGATTTACCTGCCCGTTTTTTGCGGTTAAGGCCGGCGATATGTTTTGCACCGCTTCGTGAATGGCCTGGTGCACATCTACAGGTTCCATTTTTAGTTTCAGCGAGTCAGAATCGGCAGAGGCGATTTGCAGCACCCGCTCTACTTGTTTCTGTAGCCGGTTGGCCTCGTCGTGAATAATGGTGGCGTAGCTGAGCAGGCGCTCGGGCGCGGCAATAATGCCCGGTTTGCGCAGCACTTCTGCCGAAATAGCGATGGTAGAAATGGGCGTTTTAAACTCGTGCGTCATGTTATTTATAAAGTCTTTCTGCACTTCCGACAGGCGCTTTTGCTTAAGAATAACGAATATGGCGTAGGCAAAAAAACCGATCACCAATAACAAAACCAGCGTGCTGAACCACCAAATGCCCATCTGGTTTATAAGGTCGGTATCGCGGTTAGGAAAGTAAACGGCAAAATAATAATTGTCTTTGTTAAGGCGTGGCAGCGTATGGATTTCGGCGCTGGCCTGGCCAATTTCGTTTTCGGTGCTAAGCGAAGAGCCAAACACCATTTGCTCGTTGTTGCAGTTAAAAATGCCGTACTCGAAGTGCGTATCTATATTGCGGCGGGCCAGTTCGTGTTGCAGCAAGGTTTCCAGCAGGGGCAGGTTTATGGTATCGTTTACCATAACGGTAAAATAATCGGAAGAGTGCTGCGTAACCGGTTTGCCAACAGGCGCGGGGTTGTTGTTAGCGGCCAAAATCTGGCGGGCAACTTCTCTCAGGGCAAGGTGCACGTTAAAGTTAAATTGCTTTTCTTTCAGATCGAAAGCTTTTTGCATCCAGAAGATCTGGGTAAGCGCGATGCCCGCGATAGAAACCGCCGCCAGAATTACAATAAGCCGTATGGTTCTGCTTTTCATGAAATAAATAAACCAGACGGCATATAATGTTGTTAGTAAGCAAAATTGCTGCGCCTAATTGTCTGGTAACATTAAAGATACTTGTGCGAGAACCTAATTTCTGCACATTTAACAAGTAATTAACAAAACTTACAAACTCATTAACATACCGGGCACGAAAAATGTAGTTAATTTGTATACTTACAAAGCATTAAACTCTACAGCTATATCTAAATCATGAAAAAATTACTCTTTACTCTTGCCATCGTTGTTTCTGCCTCTGCGGTTTCTTTCGGTCAGTCATCAGCAAAAAACACAAAAGCCGCTACTACAACTAAAGCAGCCGCTGCTAAAGGCCCGCAAATTACCTGGGAAAAAACTACCTACGATTTCGGTACCATTCCGCAGGGAACGCCGGCAACCGGAGTATTTACTTTTACTAATTCGGGCACTGCGCCGCTTATTCTTTCTAATGTGCAGGGCTCTTGCGGCTGCACCGTTCCGGAGTGGACTAAGGACCCAATTATGCCAGGCAAAAAAGGTACTATTAAGGCTACTTACAATGCGGCCAACATGGGTGCATTTAACAAAAGCATTACTGTAACCAGCAATGCAGAAAGCCCAACCTCGGTTATCTTTATTAAAGGCGATGTAAACAATACAGCTAAATAATTTAGCGTAAAGCAACCAACAAAAAAGCCCGCTACACAGCGGGCTTTTTTGTTGCTTGCTTTCTATTTGTTTGTTTACAGATCGCCGATAGATCCGGCATCTGCATTACCGGCTACACCACCGTCGCCAGCTTGTATCATGGTTATATCGGTAAGCTCGAAAGGCGTTGCGGTCCATTTTTCGTTAGGGAAAATTACTTTCTCTTCGCCGCTAAAAATTACTACTGTTCCGGCTACTTTCATATCAGATGGCAGTCCGCAGGCAGTAAAGCGTTGGTTTGTAGTTGGCACATGCAGCGCAAGCGTATAACCGTCGTGCGGGTTGCTGCTGCGGGCTACCAACTTTACAATTCCTTTCTCGTCTTTAATCATTTTTACGGTTCTTCTGTCGTCGAAGTCGCAATTTTCGTTATTATTAAAAGCATCTATCTGAGCCTGGCGTGCTTCGCCTTGTTCGTAAGTTGCTCTTATAGATTCATCGGTATCGCTACCGGGTGTAGATAGGTCGGAACAGCCATATAAAGTAAAGGCAAGGGCTGTAGGGGCAAGTATATATTTGAAATAGGTTTTCATGATTTTAAAATTTAGTGTTCGTAAAAACATTACACCTTCCTTATACGAAAAAAAGCCAAATCCGTAACAAAATAATTATTATTAAAACATTGTAACCCAAGCATATAAGTTTGCTAATAAAGCGGTTTCCGGGGTTGTTTCGGCCATTTTTACCGGTTCTCTACTTTTCTGTACATCTTTATTTTATTATAAAAAAAATTTTTGCCGGGCTCTGAATTCCGCGCTTTTGCGCAGGGTTACAAAAAGCTGCGAAGGCCAGATTTGCACATAGCCGCGGGCAAAAATTAAGGTGTTATTACAAAAACGCAACTGTATTTTTTGGTTTAATTTTAAAAGAAATACGCTGTAGTTTTACCAATAAAAACAGGGCTTTTGTAAGAAGCCTGCTGCTGCCGGTGTAATTAAGATTAGGGCAGCGTAAATAATTATAGTTTTACTTTGTGTAGTTGCTATGTTTTGTGCAGCTTTGGGTTGTGGTGCATCGTTTTTTTGCCTTCGCAGCAAAGCGGTCATCAAACGTTTAAGCTATTGCTGCAGAAAAAAATTACGCAGAGTTGGTAATATTCTGATATTTGTAAACAGTAATTGCTAATCGCACGTTTTAAGAAAATTGTTCTAACTACTCTATTCTATACTATGACAGCAAACCAGATTCAAGGCAAAGATTTTTACGATAGCGTGCTTGGGTATTACGACCAGGCAGCTCGGTTTTCTAAGCTCGATCCGGGTATTATTAGCCAAATAAAAACCTGTAACAGCGTATATAAAGTAAACTTTCCGGTAGAAATAGACGGGAAGATAGAAGTAGTAGAAGGAATACGGGTGCAGCACAGCCACCACAAGCTGCCCAGCAAAGGCGGTATCCGTTTCAGCATTCATGTAGACGAAGACGAGGTAAAAGCCCTTGCCACGCTTATGACCTTTAAATGCGCCGTGGTAGACGTGCCGTTTGGCGGCGCGAAAGGCGGCGTGAAAATTAACCCGCGCACCAGCTCTGTCGGCACCCTGGAAAGAGTAACCCGCCGCTACGCCAGCGAACTGATAAAGAAAAACCTTATTGGCCCCGGCGTAGATGTTCCGGCCCCCGATTACGGTACCGGCAGCCGCGAAATGGCCTGGATTGCCGATACTTATATGGCATTTAAATACGGCGATACCAACGCGTTGGGCTGCGTTACCGGAAAACCGGTAGGGCAGGGCGGCATACGCGGCCGCACAGAAGCCACCGGCCTGGGCGTGTTTTTCGGTATTCGTGAAATGCTGGAAGATACAGAAGTGCTTAAGCCCCTCGGCATGGAACCGGGTATAGAAGGCAAGCGCATTATTTTGCAGGGTTTAGGAAACGTAGGCTACCACGCAGGACATTTTTGCCAGAAGGCAGGCGCAGTTATAACCGGTATTGCAGAGCGCGAAGGCGGTATTTTTAACAAAGATGGTTTAGATATAGAAGCTGTGTTCAGGCACCGCAACCAAACCGGATCTATACTTAACTACCAGGGAGCCGAAAACATAGCCGATTCTTCTGCTCTGCTGGAGTACGAGTGCGATATCCTGATTCCGGCCGCGCTGGAAAACCAGATACACGAAGACAACGCCGCAAACATAAAAGCCAAAATTATTGCTGAAGGCGCAAACGGACCTACTACCAAAGGCGCCGAGGCAATTCTGCTAAAAAAAGGCGTGGTTATTTTGCCAGACCTTTATTTAAATGCCGGCGGCGTTACGGTTTCTTATTTCGAATGGCTTAAAAACCTTTCTAACGTTCGGTTTGGCCGCATGGGCAAACGCGCCGAAGAAGCATCGCTGAAGCGCCTGGTTGGCCTGGTAGAAAGCTCTACCGGCAAAAGCATTGGCAAAAAAGAGCGCGACCTGATAATACAAGGCGCCGATGAAATTAGCCTGGTACGCTCTGGCCTTGAAGACACCATGATTGTTGCCTACCACGAAATACGGGAGCAAATGAATCAGGTAAAAGGTATTCAGGACCTGCGCACCGCGGCCTTTTATTCCGCTATAGAAAAAGTAGGCGTAAGCTACGAATCGTTAGGCATTTTCCCTTAATTACTCTTGCAGCACGAACAGAAAAGTTTAGCCAGAAATTTTACTAAAGAAAGGTGTTGCCGCATGCAGCACCTTTTTAGTTAACAGGCTTTTTCCCGCAAAAAAACCACAATTCCGGAAAACAGAATTACCAGGCTGCAGGCACCAAAAACCATGACATCAGACACTAAACTTACACAACTGCTAAAGCAAACAGAAGTAAAGCCGGTACTTGCCAGCCAATGGGATAAGGGCGCCGTTACCGTGCTCGATTTTTCGGCGGCTAACAAAGCCCTTTCTGCTACAGATTTTTCAGATACCGCCGCTTTCTCTGCCCTGGTAGAAAATCAAATTGCCGCAGCCGGAGCTAAAATAGGAGTGGGAGGCTACGCCGAAAACAGGATTATTTACACCAGCCATGTTTTTACTTCTGAAGTAGAAGCGCGCTCGCTGCATTTAGGCATAGATCTTTGGGCGCCTGGCGGCACACCGGTTTTCGCGCCATTAAACGGCCGCGTGCACAGCTTTGCCAACAATACCGCCTACCGCGATTACGGACCTACTATAATATTAGAGCACGAACTGCAAGGCATTGTTTTTTATACTTTGTACGGGCATTTAACCACACAATCGTTGGCCGGAATAAGCAAAGGCATGCCTATAGCTGCGGGTACCAAATTTGCGGCCATTGGCGCCCAACACGAAAACGTAGAATGGCCGCCGCACCTGCATTTCCAGCTTATAACAGATTTGTGCGGCAAAGAGGGCGATTTTTTTGGTGTAGCTCCGCCGTCTGAGTCAGCATATTATTTAGGTATTTGCCCTAACCCCAACCAGATTTTACGCATAAAAGAGCTGCCAGATTAGTTTTTATTAACAACAAAAGCCGGCATTACACCGGCTTTTGCTGTTCCTTTTCTTCAATTAAACCTAACCTTATTTTACTTAACCTAACCACAAAAGCGGCTTAATACTTATAAGACGAAAATAAGGCGCAAAACACTGCCTGAGGTAGTAAAAATTTTTCGAATAATTTATCTTAACCCATAAAACCGGCTTTTAAACTTGGTCTTAAAGCCATCTAAAATAGAAAGAAGATTGCCGGGCGAATAAAATAATACTACTCATTAATAACTTCTACCTGCACAATTCCTTCGTTCATAGACAGGTATTCTTCAAAGTATTCTTCTTTCAGCTTCAGGTTGTTTTCTTCGGCATAATCGAAAATGGCGGGGTAAACTTTGCCAGGAATTAAAGCAGAATGAGCCTCCAGTCTAGCCTGTAAAATAGTGCGGCCTGCCGGTAGCTCGCGCAGCTCGAAACCAGCCGGAAGCGCCGTGCCCGGGTCTGTAACCACAACGCCAATAAAGGCTTTAATTTTGCCCTGCGCCGTGGCCGGGTTGTTGTAGTAAATACCGCCCGGGTTTCCTTTAAGCTTTCCGGTTTCTATCAGTTGCCCGGCCTCCTGAAAAAGCTCTCCAAACTTGGGCGACTTAACTCCGCCGTCGTAATATTTGCCTGCTATAAATTTGCGGCTGCTTTGCTTTTGTG
>JAFADQ010000127.1 GCA_023424725.1 Bacteroidota bacterium | reverse complement strand
GTATTAGGTAGTGTGCGTGGTTCCGGTGGCTCATTTCGTTTCAGAACCAGATGATATTCCGGTGAGCTTTTCCAGTTGCTGGCGAGAGTTTACCAGATTGGTAACCTCAAATGCGAAAACCGCGATTCCGGCCGTTTCGTTTCCTTCTTTGTATTGTTGGTAAGTAACGTTAAAGTAGCACTGGTGCATTTTTTTATCGCCGCGCTCTAGTATAATGGGTATTTCTTTGGCGAAAAAGGTTTGACCGGTGTTATATACTTTATCTAAAATATCTATAAAACCTTGCTCTACTACTTCGGGAAGTGCTTCTGCTACCGGTTTTCCTTTTAATACCTTATGTGGAAAAAGCTGCTGGTAGCCCGGGTTTACAAAATCGAATACATGTTGCGGGCCGCGCAAAATAGAAATCGCGGCGGGTGCCTGCATAAAAATATTAAAGAACATTTCGCGCTGGTTTTCGGCAAACTCAAACGATTGCTGTAGCTGGTCGGCCAGCTCTGCCTGCTGCTCGTTTACCTCTACCAATTCCTGCACCATGGTTTTCTGATCGTGTATGTCGATTCCGCCCCCAATCCACATGCTAACTTCGCCATCGGAATTTATACGCGGTATGCCCCTGATCAGTAACCAGCGGTAGGCGCCGTCTTTCCTGCGCAACCGGTATTCTACCTGAAAATCCGATTTGGTTTCTACTGCTTCTTTCCATTTGGCAATTACCCGTTGCCGGTCTTCTTCGTGCACAAAATCGGCCCACTTTTCGTCGTTCTGTTTCTGGTAATCCTCGCCTGTGTAAGTAAGCCAGCGCTGATTAAAATAATCTACCTTACCATCGGGTTTTGTGGTCCAGATCATTACCGGAAGCGATTCTATAATAAACCGGGTGCGGTCTTCCGATTCTTCCAGTTTAGCTTTCACCACTTTTACCTGCTGCTCTTTCTGGTGCGATTCTGTTACGTCTTCGGTTTTCTGAAGAATGTACAGCAACTCGCCATTCTGATCCAGAATCGGGTAATGGGTTGCTTCCCAATAGCGCACTTCAAACGATTTCTGCCCGTTGTTTACCCGCTCTAAATCGTACCGGATAAGGGGCATGGTATGCGGCTCGAGGTGCGTGCGTACATGGTCGTGAGATTTCTGTATCTCGTCGGCCTGATTATCGGACGTTGCCGGGTATGCCTCAAAAAAATCGATCCCCACAATTTCATCGCGGTTTTTAAGCGAAATTGCTTCGTGGCTGTCGTTATCGTCCAATATTTTTCCGTCGGGCGCAATAAGCAAAAAATTACCCGGAAGTTGCCTGAAAATCACTTTGTAATCTATTGGGCCAGTAAGGTTTGCCATGATAATGTATGGTGCGGATTAGGTCGGTTGCTGCTTATACGGTAACGGCAGGCAAAGTTGCATTATTTACTGCCTTTAATTTAAAGAAAATTGTAGCTTCTGTTTTTGTTAATTATACAAGCTGATTAAAGTTTATACTTCAGCCTGCAAAACGCCGGTTTTTTAGCTGCGATGCGTATGTACCCGGCCCGGCAACGGGTTTTGCCAAAGATGGCTATTTTGCAGATTCCGGAGCTTTTATAACGGCCGGCAACCTGCTTAATTACGCATAAATAAAACCTGCCGATGCCAAAAAACCGGCCAATGCAGCCCAACCCGCACACTATGCCGTACTATAAACATACACGCATTACAAATATTGTTTCGGTAAAATAAACGACCGGTATAAACGGCTGTTGCGTAACATCAGCAAACATTGCGCTGCATAATTCTGAGTTTATTTTCCGGCATTATTTTAATAAGCTGCGAGTGCCATTTTTCTATCTGCCACAACCTAAAAAACCGCATGTACCAACAATATCCCCGCCCCGAGCCCGGCCTTGTAAAAGAGCTAACCGAGCGCCAAAACCAACTGCGCGAACAGGTAATATCAGAGCCTTTTACCCGCACCATAAAATACATTGCCGGCTGCGATTCTTCTTTTATCGGAGAGCAGATACTGAGTGTATTTGTGGTGTTGAAATATCCGGAGCTGGAAGTGGTAGAAAAAGTGTGGCATGTAAGCGATGTAACACTGCCGTATGTGCCCGGTTTTCTGGCTTTTAGAGAAAGCCCCAACCTGATGATGACCTACGAAAAACTGCAGCACACGCCCGATATAATAATGGTAGACGGCCACGGAATAGCCCACCCGCGCCGCATGGGCATTGCCTGCCATTTAGGCGTAATGATAGATGTGCCCACCATAGGCGTTGCCAAAAAAGTGCTTACCGGAAAATTCCAGGAACCGGATATGCTGAAAGGCTCAATTTCGCCGCTGATAGCGCAGAACGAACACATTGCCAACGTAATCCGCACGAAAGACAACGTAAAGCCGGTATTTGTATCGCCGGGCCACCGTTGCGATATAGATACCGCCACCCGGCTTGTTTTAGAAACCGCCCGTAAACATAAACTACCCGAGCCAACCCGCCTGGCCGATTATTGGGCAGAAGTTTTTAAGAAAGATGCGCCAAGCAGCGATTTGTCCTGACCGAGTAAGCAAAAACTTAATTATGCGGTTACGCCACAATTCTACTGTTTTCTGCAGCCTAAGCGCATTTTTAACTTTGGTGTGTAAACAAATAAAAGCGCCCGCGCAGCGTTTACGATAAACTTAGTAACTTGCCTTGCGGAGGCACTGTTTTTGCCTGCTACAGCCTGTTAATTTATTTGCTTACTCCAAAAATTTCATGAAAAGAATACTGCCATTCTTTCTGCTTTTATTCGTCTGTGCTACTGCTTTTGCGCAAACCGGCGGCTATAACATTAAGTTTCAGATAAAAGGCCTAAGAGATTCTGCCGCTTACATTGGCCATTATTATGGCAACGGCCAATACATTTCTAAAGATACCGCCATTGCCGATAGCAAAGGAAACCTTGTTTTTACCGGAAAAAACCGCTTCCGGGCGGTGTTTACCTGCTTGCTTTGCCCAAGCGCTACATAGAGTTTGTAGTAGGCGAGCCTGTAATGGCTTTCGAGACAGATACGGCAAACCCGGTAAAGAATATGAAGGTGAAAACATCTAAAGAAAACACGCTTTTTTATTCTTACCAAAAACACATGAGCCGGCAGAGCATAAAAGCCGATTCGCTAAACAAGCTCATGAAATCGCCTAAACACAACGAGCAAAAGATAAAAAACCAACTGCAGGAGCTCGACAAAGAAGTGCTTGCTTATCAGCAAAAATTTATTGCCGATAACAAAGGCACACTGGCGGCAAAACTAATATCGGCAGCGCTGGAGCCGCGCATTCCGGATGCGCCCATACTGGCAAACGGCCGCCCCGATTCTACTTTCGCCTACCGCTATTTTAAGAAGCATTATTGGGATGGTTTTGATTTTACCGACGACCGCCTTGCCCGCACGCCCTTTTTCCATAGCCGCCTTGAGAAGTATTTTAAAAACCTGGTAGTGCAGCACCCCGATTCTATTATTCGCGATGCCGATGCGCTGCTTGCAAAAGCACAGGGCAGCGAAGAGTTGTTTAAATACACGCTGTGGTATGTTTTCAGGCAATACGAAACCTCGCAAATAATGGGAATGGATGCCGTAATGGTGCACCTTGCCGATAAATATTACCTGGCCGGGAAAACCGGCGGCCTCGACGAAAAAACCATACAAAAC
>JAFADQ010000033.1 GCA_023424725.1 Bacteroidota bacterium | reverse complement strand
TATTACTTTTGCCCGGTGCCCCCCCCCCCCGCTGTTGGGGATTTGTGCCGCAGAGGCCGGTTTGCGGACGTTTTCTTAAAGTTGTGTTCATGTAAAAGTGGTTAAAAGGTAAGAAATAGAACTGTAGGAAAATATTTTACTATTCCGGCCCTTCCAAATCAACACTAAAAACCAAACTTGCCAGGTGCTTAGCTGCGGCAATATAAAAACCAATAATTAAAATACAACAAAAAAGGATAATTTTTTATTAAAATACCCTCTTTCGCCTTGCTAATGTAAGCTAAACTGCCAGATAATATTACCCAGCCGTGACCAAAAAACTGGCCATCGCAGAGCAAAACGCTTCCAGGTCTGAAAAAGACACTGGAAGGTTTTAGGCGAGCGCTGTAACTTTGCCGGTTAAAACTTTCTCCACTCATCCACTCATCCACTCATCCACTCATCCACTCATCCACTCATCCACTCATCCACAGAAAAAAATCCCTAATTTTGCACCATGACAGCAGACCAACTGAAAGATTTGAAAAGCCGCGTAGAGGCTTTGAGGGGGTATCTTTGACTACGATGCCAAGAAAGAATACGTGCTAAGCCGCCAGGAAGAAACCACATCGCCTGATTTCTGGGAAGACGCCAAACGCGCCGAAGGAATTATGAAAGAGATTCAAGCGCAGAAGATCTGGACCGATCAATACGAAGAAGCCAAAGCCGCCCTGGACGAGGTAGAAACCTTTTACGACTTTTACAAAGAAGGCGATGTTGAAGAAGCCGAGATGAAGGCCGAATACCAGAAGGCGATAGACGTAATAGAAAACCTCGAGTTTAAGCGCATGCTTATCAACGAGGAAGACATTTTGCCCGCTATTCTGGAAATTAACCCCGGCGCGGGCGGCACCGAAAGCCAGGATTTTGCCGATATGCTGCTGCGCATGTACCTGATGTGGGGCGAAAGCCACGGCTTTAAGGTGCGCGAAGTAAACCACCAGCCCGGCGACGTAGCCGGAATCCGATCGGCCACCATCGAGATAGACGGTCCTTTTGCGTATGGGTATTTAAAATCCGAGATTGGAGTACACCGCCTGGTGCGCATTTCGCCTTTCGATTCTAATGCCCGCCGCCATACCTCGTTTGCCTCGGTGTTTGCTTACCCGAAGGTAGACGATACCATAGAGATTGAAGTAAACCCGGCCGATATCAGCTTCGATACGTTTCGCTCGGGCGGCGCCGGTGGCCAGAACGTAAACAAAGTAGAAACGGCAGTACGGCTAAAGCATGCTCCAACCGGCATCATCATCGAGTGCCAGATTGAGCGGTCTCAGCTTATGAACAAAGAGCACGCTATCCGGATGCTGAAATCGCGCTTGTACCAAATGGAAATAGACCGACGCAACGCCGAGCGCGACAAAGTAGAAGCCGGCAAAATGCGCGTCGATTTCGGTTCGCAAATTCGCAACTATGTACTGCACCCGTACAAGCTGGTAAAAGACGTACGCACCGGCCACGAGCGCACCGACCCGCAGAATGTGCTCGATGGCGACATAGACGATTTTATAAAGGCATATTTAATGGAAATGGCGGCACAGTAGGGACAGGTAACAACAACTGAAAGAAACTAAGTTACTATAGTTACCAAAAAAAACGGAGTTTCGCAGATTGGTTTTACCCCTCATTGCCCTCCGGGCATTTCTCCCCGTGGGAGAAAAGAGTTCGTAGCTTCGTTTAAACTCCTGCTGATATTTGCAAGCAAGCCGCCGTATCCTCTTCTCTCCCTTTGTGAGAGATGTCCTTTAGGGCAGAGAGGGGTACTGCACTGGCAGTTTACTGCTCCTATTTATGGTTTAAAACATGAAGAAACCAATTCAATTCACCAATCATCAGGAGCAGCGCCACAGCCGGGAATACTGGCTGTCGCGCTCTCCCGAAGAGCGGTTGGCGGAATTGTACAGGCTGCGCCGAAAGGCTTATTGGGAGTATTACAAAAACGGCGAGCCAAAGAAATCGACTTACTTTAAAATCTAAACAATCCGCGAAGGCGAAACGTTAGAGGATTTTTTTGCACGGGTAGAGAAAGAGAAAAAGGCTGAAGGCAAGTAAGTTATTTCATCTTCAGCATTTTCCTCGCGTCTCTAATTCTCACTTTAATTCCCGGACCTGCGAAGGGCAAAATATCGTCCATCAGAAGCGAAAACTCTCTTTTAAGCTCTGGCTGCTCAAGGCATATCCGGGCAAGAACACTTACAGAAAAAGCCCGCACGGCTATGGCTTCTTTCGGATTTTCTAAAAAGGCAAAGCAGTAACCGGCAATCTCGCCCTGCAGCTCTTCCGGCAACGCCACTTCCTGCAACAGCCGCACTACATTTCGCTTTACGGCATAGCCGGGGTTGGTGGCAAGTGTGGCTACAATTTGTGGCAAATATGGCTCTACCAGCTCTGGTTGCTTATCGGCAATTTGGCTAATAATGCGCACTGCGCGCTGTGTGATGCGGTAATTCCCGGTTAAGAAAAGCTGCACCAGCGCATAGAAGCGCTCAGGTTTATGCAGCACCCAGTTCCTTATTTTACTTAATTGCTGGCGGGTTTGCGCTTGTGGCAGCTCCGCCAACAAATATTCAGATTCTTCAGCCATAAATAAAAACCCGGCCTGTGAGGGCCAATTTATGCGCTGGTACAAGCAAAACTGGCCCTCGCAGCTTTTACCGTGGCAAATTCACCAACACTTCTTTATATTGATCTTCGTTTTCTAAAACCTGTATAATTTTCTCTGCTACCTGCTCGGGGTGTTGCAGTTCTTTATTCCGGTGATAATCTTTAAAGCGCTGTACCGAGCTAAACCTTTCCGGATCTGTCTGACGGATTTCTGCCTGCATATCGGTATCTACCACGCCCGGCGAAAGAGCAAAAACGCGCGCATTATTTCCTCTGATCTTCGCTTCGGCGTCTGCGCATTGCGATAGCATATCCAGCCCGGCTTTAGAGGCACAATAAGCCGCCCAGCCATCAATCGGATATTTTCCGGCACCGGAGCTTATGTTCATTACCGTTTTTCGGCCAGAATGATCGTTGTAGGTTTTCAGAAAAGTATTCATCAGCATGGCCGCCGATACCAGGTTTACATCCAGCACAAAGTTGAAATGCTCGTTGGTGTTTTCGCCTACATAGCCAATGTCGCCAATAACCGCCGCGTTGTTGATCAACACCAAACGTTTAGCCTCTGGCAGGGCCAAAAACACCTTGTACAGGTTATTATCAACGGCAACAGTATCGGATAAATCGAGCGGAATGTGCGTGTAGTGCTCGTGGGTAATTGTGCTGTGGCGAGAAATACCAATAACGTGGTTATCTTTTCCTTTCAGGATCAGTTCTGTTAGCGCTTTGCCGATTCCTCGGCTGGGGCCGGTTATGAAATAATAATTCATGTGTTGATGTAGGGTTTTAGGTTATGATGCAGCATTTTTGGCCCCTGCAGGCATCAAAAAAATCGCTGCTATAGAGCCATACGATAGCTGATAGAAAAGTATCGCGGGCTGTGCACTAAGGTATCGGTTTAAGTATAAAATTGAAAGAACAATTGCAGGCAAATCCAAAAAAGCAGAAACATTTTAATTTGTGCATTTCAATTGCGAAGCCCACCCGAACCTGTCATTGCGAGCGATAGCGCGGCAATCTGGTTAAGTGCCG
>JAFADQ010000017.1 GCA_023424725.1 Bacteroidota bacterium | reverse complement strand
AACTTGTGCCATTGTATAGGTCTGAATTTGGATTTGTTGGATTAGTTGGGATTTTTTGGATTCTATTTTATTGCAAAATCCAACACATCCGAAAATTTAAAAACCCCAATTCTTCTTGGCGCAAGTCCGAAGACTTGCTGGCGTAAAAAAGGCACAAGTCACCGCTTCGCTAAAGACTTGCGCCAGAACCAGAACAGGTTAACGGTTATGAAATCTAACCAATCCAACCAATCTAACTAATTCAAATTCAGACAATACTTATCCCAATTTCACCCTCGGATCTAACACGGCATACAAAATATCTACCAGAATATTGATCACGATAAACAGCGCCGCCACAAACAAGGTCGCGCCCATCACTACCGGAAAATCTAAATTCTCTACCGCTTTAATGGTTACCGCGCCCAGGCCCTTCCAGTTAAAAATATACTCGATAAAAAAAGCGCCCGCCATTAGCGAAGCCAGCCAGCCCGAAACCGCCGTTATTACCGGATTTAACGCATTGCGCAGCGCGTGGCGAATTACTACCGCGCGCCCGCTTAATCCTTTGGCTCTTGCCGTTCTTATATAATCTTTAGACAGCACTTCCAGCATGCTGCTGCGCGTAAGCTGCACAATTATCGCCAGAGGGCGAATGCCTAATGCTACGGCAGGCAAAATGAGGTTCTTCAGCGCCAAATGCCGGCCGGTAAACGGGTCTACTTCGTACAATTGCCCGGCCATACTCAAACCTGTGTACTCGCTCCAGTAAAATCCGAACAGCATCGCGATTAAGATACCGGCCACAAACGACGGCACCGAAATTCCTAAAACAGAGCCCGACACCAGCAAATGATCTACCCAGGTATGCGGTTTTAAGGCCGCGAAAACTCCCAGCAGAATCCCGAAAACCGTCGCGATCAGCATAGCCGCTAAAGCAAGCCAAAGTGTTCCGGTTAAGTGATCGAGAATAATATCGGTTACGCCTTTGTTGCTCTGGAAAGATCGGCGCAAATACGGCACCTTTGCCACTATCACCTTCTCTCCTGCCGGAATCAGCCGCTGGTAGTCGTACTTTTTTTGGTTCTCTTCGGTATCGTCGTGAATAGAAAGCGGCGATACATCGTTCAAATAAATAAGCAACTGCATGGGCAGCGGTTTATCCAGCCCAAGCTCTTTGTTAATGGCTTCTTTGGTACTCACATCGGTGCGCTGGCCCGCCATCATGGCCGCAGGGTCGCCGGGAAGCACGTTAAACAGCACGAACACCACCATCAGCACGCCAGCCAGAATAGCGAGGCCGTAGAGGAGGCGCTGGAGGATGAAGGAGAGTAACAATGAGTGAATTAGTGAATTAGTGAATTAGTGACTATGGTCTGAATTAGGATTTTCGGGATTTTTTAGATTTCAAAAATTAAAAACTAATCCTGTAATCCTTAAAATCTGAAAAATCCCAATTCTGACAAAACCTTACTTCAGCAACTCCAGAACCTCTTCTGCACTGGGCACATCGTTATAATGCCACTGGCCCATTACGGTGCCTTCTTTCATCAGAATCAAACCGGGGTTTGCGCGCATCATTGTTTTCAGCACGGTGGCGTCAGCAAAATAATACGGTGCAGAAAGTTGTACGTCGTGGCGGAAAGAATCGAAGGTAGCCGGGTCGGAAGAAGTAAGCGCAATAGGTTCTACTTTAACCGAGGTGTTTTTCTCCAAGTCCGATAGTAGTTTATTTATGTCCTGGAAAGACTCTTTATTGGCCTTCTCGGCTTTTTGCACCACAATCATCAGCTTGTTGCCCTCGAAGGTTTGCTGGGTAAAATCGCCTTCGTCGTTCCAAACGTTGTAGTCGGTAATTTTTGGCTGGGCTTCGGGGTTTAGCAGCACCATTTCCTTAAATTTCCAGGTGGTATCGGTTGGGTAAGAATCGAAATCCTGGGTTTTACCGTCTTTTTCCATCACGTATTTGTACCGCAGCTCTTCCGACGTTTGCATCATGGTTGGTATATGGTTGCCCACTTTATATGCTCTGAAATCGAGGAACGGCAAATGCTGGTAGGCATAAACCCCTGTGGCGACACATAAAATGGCCGTTACAGCTACTATAATTGCGCCCGCTTTTTCGGTAAACAGCGGCGTAAGGTAACGGCGGAAGACGAACAGGAAAATAAGCGCGACATCAAAATAATATCCTTCGTAAACGACTCCCAGGGCGTAAGTTTAATCACATCGCCGAAGCAGCCGCAATCGGTTACTTTGTTGAAATACGCCGAATAGAAGGTAAGGAAAGTGAAAAACACCATCATGAGCAGCAGCAGGATGATGACCAGTTTGGCGCGCCAGCGGATGATGAGCGCCACGCCCAGAATGATCTCGATACTGCTGAGAAAAATGGACAGATACAGCGCCAGTGGCGTGAAAACATGGAAAAAAGAGCCAAAATCGGTAGCGAACACCTCGAAATATTCTTCGAGCTTAATGGCAGTACCAACCGGATCGTTTAGTTTAATGGCGCCCGAAAAAATAAGCAGCAGGCCTACCAGTACAGCAATAATACGGGTTATGTGTTTCATGTTTTAGTTGAGTTCGTAGCTTGGCAAAAACCATAAAAACGGTTTTAGCCGCAAGCTACAAAGAGAAGGCGAAAGGTGGTGTTAATAATTTGTGAAAGTGGGAACGGCGGCTTCAATTTCAACAAAAATAAAATCACCACGGTCCTCTTCCATGCCTGCACCCCTGTTCTTAGCTTCCTGGCTAAGAACCTCCCGCTGCAAGTTTCGCCCCTGTTCTTAGCTTCTTAGCAAAGAACCTCCTTCTGCAAGTTTCCTAACTTGCTCTTTTAATTTGCATGCTAAGAAGCATGCAGCAGCGCCTCCTTAGCCTGGAAGCTAAGGAGAGGAACGGCTGCTTAAACCAAAACCTGCAAGCCCCAATTTGCGGTGTGTGAGGGCACAAACCGGGGCTGCAGTGGTGGCAATTTCAACAAGTAACAAGCATCAACAATCAACCAACCTTCTACTCCTCCACGATTTCGCCCTTTTTCACGGCTACTCTATAGCGGATGGATTTCTCGATGGTAATGATGATAAACAACACCGCTCCGGCGGCAAGCATCCGCAGCCACGAGCCAAGGCCTATCGGGCTCGAGTTAAACAGCACGTTCATGAAAGGCGCGTAAACGAACAATAACTGCACCGCCAGCATGGAACCGATTCCGATATAGATCAAGCGGTTAGACCACAGGCTTACCTGGGCAAGCGGACGGATAAGTGAGCGGCAGTTGAGCAGGTAAAACGATTCGAGTATAACGAAGGTGGTGGTGGTGACGGTTTGCCCTTCCGACGGGGTCGCGCCAAGTACATTCACCTCGTAAAAGTACAGGCCGAACGAGGCTACCATCATAACAAAACCCACCAGCAAGGTGCGCATAATCAGCTCAAAAGTC
>JAFADQ010000015.1 GCA_023424725.1 Bacteroidota bacterium | reverse complement strand
GGGCTTACTGCCGGAACTTACACCGTTACTGTTACAGATGCCAATGGTTGCTCTGCTACCGAAACAGTAATTATAGGTCAGCCTGCACAGCTTTTCGCCAATGTAACATCTACGGGTGTAACCTGTAACGGCCAAAACGATGGCACTGCCACAGTAATTGCCAGCGGCGGAACAGCACCTTACACCTACAGCTGGAATACAATTCCGGCACAAACAGCGGCTACTGCTACCAACCTGGCACCGGGCACTTACACCGTAATCGTAACCGGCAACAACGGCTGCACCCTAACCGAAACTGTAACTATTACAGAACCTACCACACTTACTGCCAGCGCTACAAGCACCAACATTACCTGCTTCGGTAGTTTAAATGGTACCGGAACCGTAACGGCAACAGGTGGCACCGCGCCTTATAGCTACTCGTGGGCAACTTTCCCGGTGCAAACTACCGCTACCGCTATTGGTATGGGAGCTGGCACTTACACAGTTACCGTTACAGATGCCAATGGCTGTACCGCTACCGATGCCGTAACTATTACAGCGCCAACATCGCAAATAACGGCTACTATTTCGGCCAGCACGCCAAGCTGTGTAGGTGCAAACGATGGCTCTGCAACGGTAACAGCATCTGGCGGAGCCGGTAACTTAACCTACGCCTGGAACACAAACCCAGTACAAACCACGGCTACGGCTACTAACCTGGCGCCAGGCAACTACATGGTGGTTGTTACCGACCAAAATGGCTGCCAGCGCTCTGCTTCTGTAACTATAGATGGCCTTGCGCTTCCGGTTGCAAACTTTACCTTTACCAACACCGGTTCGGGGTATCAGTTTAATAACACCTCTACCAACGCTACCACCTACAGCTGGAACTTTGGCGATGGCAATACCGACACCGGCATGAGCCCGTTCCATACCTACACAGCTCCGGGAACTTATACGGTTACCCTAACTGCCACTAACGATTGCGGAACCGATGAAATTACTAAAACAGTAAACCTCATTTCAAGCACAGGCCCGGCTCTTACACCAACGCTTAGCATTGCGCCAAACCCCGCTACTAACCACTTCAGCATTACGTTCGATAACATACCTGCCGAAGAAACAGTACTGCGGATTTACAGCATAGAAGGCAAACTGGTGAAAGAAGAAAAACTGATGCTAACAGGCGGTACGTATACCAAAGAAGTAAACGCCAGCGCCTATAGCCAGGGCGTGTACGTAGTGCAGATAATGATCGATAACAAGTTACACATACAGCGACTGGTGATCCAGTAAACGCAACAATCTTAAGCAAAGAGGCAGGCCATAAACGGTCTGCCTCTTTCTTTTTTAAGACTTTTATATTTGCTGATGATGACGATAATAAAAGCGCGATACATTTATTACCGGTAAGAAACAAGCATTGAAATTGATGAGCAATTTGCCGCCAGCACCCACAAAAACGGTGCCTGCAGCTGTTTTCTAAATAGATGTTGAATGAAATCTCACATGAAAACTTATGCCCGCAACTGCCGTTCTACAACACACCAAAACCAACAATTATGCACGAAATTCTAAAAACAGACAAAGACGATATTTTCGCCATCCGGCTTTCGGGCGAAGTAACCAAAGCAGAATACGACGACTCGGTCCCGGTTTTTGAAGAAAAGATCCGCAAACACGGCAAAATAAGCGTATACCTGGAGCTTGACCTTTTTGAAGGCTGGACACCTACCGCGCTTTTAAAAGAAATAAAATACGATATTAAACACGCCCGCGACCTGAAAAAAGTAGCCCTGGTTGGCGACCAGGGAATTCTGAACCTGGCCGCCAGTATGGCCAAACCTTTTACCTCTGCCGAGGTGCGGCACTTTACCATGGCCCAGCGCGAAGATGCCTGGAAATGGGTGAATAGCAAATAGTTAGATGAGTTTTGGTTTTAATTTATTGGGCTGTAGCGGCCGGTTTTTTGGCCGTTGCAGGGCAAAAAGCTTCCAGGTCTGAAAAAAGACGCTGGAAGGTTTTTCCGGAAGCTCTGTAACTTTGCCGGTTAAAAAACACTCATCCACTCATCCAGGCCAGGCACAAGACCGGCCCCTACTGGTACTGAATATACACCGGCACTGGTTTTAACTTCAGAATTTCTTCCGGTTTCATCAGTCGCCAGCCGGGTTTTTTGGTGTCGTTTTTATAGAAGAGTTTAAAGCCGGTGTACTGTACGGGTTCTTTTACTATATAGCGGCGGTACGTGTCTTTCTTAAGCGGGATAGATCCCCAGCCATCCATGTGCATTACAATTTGCACGCGTGGGTTAAGCACTATTTTGCTGCTGTTGGTAATCATGCGGTACGTAAACCGGTGTACTACAAAAACCTTTGGCGGCAGGTTGTGTTCGGTTACCAGGCCGGCCAGAAAATTGGTGGCGTAATTAATATCTTCGGCATCAAAAGTGCCCACCCGGCGGCCGGGCACGCCGTCTTCTCCCATCGCGAACTCGGCATCTATTCCCAAATGCACGTTGGGCATTTTTAGATATTTGGCCAGCCTCGGCAGCTCTTCCTGCAAGGTGCTGCGCCCGACTTGTATATCTAGAAACACGATCGCGTCGCGCTTTTCGGCCATTGCCAGCACCTGGTCTATTAATTTGTGCGTCATCCGGAGGCGGTATTTCCCGTCGCGGCCCGGTTTGCCTTGCGCGGTTACGGCTACCAAATGCAGCGCCGGTTGCACGGGCGTGGTGGTGTCGGCGCGTTGCCAGTTGCGCACTTCTTCGTCTAATTTAGCCAGCATTTGCTCTTCGGGCAGCTCGCCCAAAATGCCCATTCGCTTAGAGAGCGGGTTGCCGTAAAAGGCCACAATGCGTTTGTAGGGCAAAATAGAACCTGGCATTTCGGGTCCGACCACGCTGTTTTTGGCAGCGGCAGAATCAACAATAACCGAAGAAGCTTTTACAGAATCGGCGGGGCTGTGAGGGGCAATTTTTGGGGTGTCGGCAGCCAAAACCGGCTCCGGAGCGTTTTCTAATACGGTTACTGTGGGCGCAGAAGTATTCTCTGCCGATTTAGTTTCGGCTTGCTGGCACGAAGCGAAGAGCAATAGCAAACCAAAACAAACCGGAAACCGCGCGGCCAATTGCCACCCGAAAACACTACGAAAAGTTGGAGCAGACACAGCCAGAGTAAAAAAACAGACGCACAGCCTGTGGTGGACAATTAAGCAGAATACCTGCCAGGCATTAGGCCAAAACCGTACCGAAAGCGCCGGTTTTAGCTACTTATCTTTCTTAATCTTATAAAACCGGTAACCGTGCTCAGAAATTGCGCCCGGCGTTTGCGGTTGAGGCTCTAAACGAAGCGCTGTTTGGTGATGAATCTGGAAATAAGCTGTTAAAAAATCCGGAAACCCGGCAGGCAGCAGCCAAACGGTTTGGTCTGAATCGCCTGTCTTTTTGATAGCCGCAGCATAGGTTTTTTGCCGGAAAGCTGGTATAAATAAGACTGATAATAGGGTAGCAGCGATGGCCAGCCGGTAATACTCACCACGTGCCGGGCACCTAAATTATAATTCCGGAACGGCGAAAGCGACGATAACATTTCGCCCATATTTGCCGTGAGCACCGTGTTATATTGTGGCAAAGCCGAAGCAAAAGCTATTAGAAATTGTTCGTTTCTTTGCTGCGCATCTCGTTGTAAAAAGCTCCGGTGGCCGTGTTTATACACCTGCAACAGGCAAAAAATGGCCAAGGCCAGCCCAGGCAGTTTATTACTAAGCAAGCGGCCCCGGTAATACAAAAGCCAAATTCCGGTAAGCGCCAGCAAATGTATAGATATTGCCGAAGTAGCGATACGCGCCGGGAGTTTTAGCCAGATGCCGATACAAAGCAGCAGCAGCCAAAAACCCGTTTGCCAGAGCACAAAAACTGTGCGGGATGATAAGGATGATTTTTTACTAAACAAGCCCATTACCAGCAGCATTTGCAGCAGAATCGCCAGAAAATAATCGCGGGCGAAAGTTTCTAAAATCTGCCTGGCTTTTTGTGTAGCATTTGCCGGGAAAAAAGAAGAATTTTTACCTGAAACACGGTTATAAAATTCGCGGTTCAGCACGTCGGTATCGGCAAGCAGCCAGTTTTGCACGGCCACAAGCGCAAGGCTGTCGGCATCGTTTTTTGTGCCACCAGCCAACAACTGGTAATCGTTTATGTTCGATTTTTGCCGGTTCAGGTAGCGCAATTCCTTTTCATCAGAATCGACAGAAAAAGTAAGCACCCCCTGAAAAATTACCGCCATTACAGCAAAAGGCGCGGCAATGGTTAGCATCTTTTTAACACTTTGGTTGGGCACCAGCCACCAAAGCGCAGGCAAAGCTAAACCCGCTCCCAGAAAAGCGCCTTTGGGCCGTAAGCATAAGGCCACCAAGAATGCCAAAATGCACAGCAGCAGAGGCCATTTTTTGCGGTGCTGGCGGCCAAATTCTACTGCAAACAACAACACCGAAACCCCGGCCAGCAGCACAGATACCCGCACGAAACTAAACCACATAATATGCTCCAGCCAGGCGCTTATAAACAAAACCGCAAGCGGAATTAGTATTCGTGGAAGTGAATTTTGCTTTTCATCATCAACCTTAAACAGAAAAAATGCCGCCTGCACCGTAGCCAAAAAAAGCAGCGAATACAGCAACAAACCGTACCATGGCAAAGCCGGCGCGAGTTTATAAAGCCAGGCAATTACCGGCCCGATGCCATAGAAAAAATACAGTAAATCGGTTACGGGCGCGCCGGTTGTTTGGCCGCGCAAAAGAAAAGAGATAACGAGGTCGTCGTTGGTTTCGTAAAAAGCGCCGGTTGCGGCAATAGTAAGCAGGATAAGCAGTGCCGGCAACTGCCAAAGCCAGAGGTTACGGTTGCTGCGGTTTGCGGCCATTTGCTACGGCAGCACGGTGGCTACTAAACTATATTGCAGCGCATCGGCCAGCACCATTTTCTGCGATCCGTTTACGCTGTATTGCCTTAGTTTTTGGCCTTCGGAGGTGTTGGCAAATTGCATTTCGAGCACTTTGCTGGTGCTGTAGAGCATATTATCGGTACTGAGTTTTGCGGAGGCCGAACGTAAATTTTCTCCCTCAAACGATACCTGCAAATACTCTACCGGCGCATCGCTGCCCGGCACACGGCGGTAGGTAATGGTTTTATTTCCGGTATCAGAAACGGTGCTGTCGGCCGAGAACTCGTTACGCCAGGCGGGCCGGTTTATGGCCGCTTGCCTGAACATTTCGAGCTCGCGCTGCCAGTTTATCTGCTTTACCGTTTTCTTTTCCTTTGGATCTCCGTTTTCCAGATTCGTTTTTTCTGCGCCTGCCCGCTGTGCCGTGAGCAGTTTTACCTGGTTATCTATTACTTCTTCCAGATTAAAATAGGCGGGTTTAATTAATCCTGCCGGCTTGTTGGGGGCTGCGCAGGCCGAAAACATGCCCGCCAGAGCAGAAAAAAGCAGCAGTTTGTATAGCGGGCGGGGCATGGTGGTTTTTGTGTTTTGAGCTTTGAGCTTTGGGTTTCGGGTTGATCGTTCGTAGTTAAAAAACTCTAAAGTTGGCAGAATGTTCTGTTGGTTTCCGGAACACCCGTGCTCCGTTAGGCCGCCGCGGCATTGTGCCAAATTAAATTGTCATTGCGAGCGATAGCGTGGCAATCTGGTTATTAGAAGTACTTTTTTGCCTGCTGACCCTTTGCGCTTAAATACCATCGCGCAGAAACAACCCGATTGCTTCGTGCCTCGCAATGACACGTTTAGTTGGCGGTTGTACTTGTTTTTCCTTACCCTCTCGCCCTCGCTCGCCTCTGGCGAGTGTGATTATCGTGCGGCATCTTGCCGCTTTGGTTTTACTATGCCGGAGGCCGTTCGTATCTCACACTCGCCAGAGGCGAGCGAGGGGCGCTTCAGTCCAACTTTTACAGTAAACTATCTCCCGTCATTTGCAACGGTTTCTCAATTCCCATCAGCTCTAAAATTGTTGGGGCCAGGTCGCCGAGTTTGCCGTCTTTTAGTTGCACTTTTCGCTCGTCATCCACCAAAATGCAGGGCACCAGGTTGGTGGTGTGGGCGGTGTTGGG
>JAFADQ010000411.1 GCA_023424725.1 Bacteroidota bacterium | reverse complement strand
CCGGAGAGCAGCGCTGCAACTGTAACCCCGCTTATTTTACCCTGTGACGGGCAAAAAAATGGGCGTTACAGCCTAATAGCCACATTACAACCCAAAACCAAAACCTAACCTTCTCTTATTGGTTAATAACGTATTGCCGAGCCACAATCCGGTAACCTTATGATCACTGTAATATCCGGCACCAACCGTTCTAATTCCAACTCTATAATTGTCGCGCAGCTTTATCAGCAGCTTTTAACCAATCTGGGGGCTGCCAATTCTTTACTAGACCTTGCCCTCCTCCCCGATGCTTTCGCGGCGGCAGACAGCCTGTACGAGAGCCAGAGCCGCCATGCCCAGTTCGATGAGCTGAGCAGGCTTGTATCCCTTGGCCAAAAATTCGTGGTGGTGGTGCCAGAGTATAACGGATCTTTCCCCGGCGTACTGAAAGCCTTTATAGACGGCCTGGAATACCCCGCCAGTTTTAAAAACAAAAAGGTAGGCTTGATCGGCATCTCGAACGGCTCTATGGGCGGCGTACTGGCCATGAGCCACTTAACTGATGTGTTTAACTACCTGGGCGCCGAAGTTTTCTCTTTTAAACCGAGGCTGCAAGGAATAGAAAAGTGCCTGCGAGAAGGCAAATTATGCGATAAGAAAGCAGAAGGTTTTTTACGCGAACACGCAGAGCGGTTTGTTCATTTTTGACGCTTATCTCTGAAATCTAATAAAAAGCAAAATGCCACCAGAAAACCGGTGGCATTTTGCTTTTTATTTTGCTTGTGAAATTACTGCCGCTGCACTTTTAGCAAGTAGCTTTTCTGTTGGCCGCTCAGGTGCAGTAAATAGAGGCCCGCAGGCATTTCCGGAAGTGTAAGTTCTATTTCATCGGCACCATTAAGGCTTTTGCTCTCTGATGCATAGATTTTTTGCCCTTGCAGGTTGTACAACGTTATATCAAAAGATGATGAAGCCTCTGTCGGAAGTTTAACCGTTATATTGTTGGAAAAAGGATTCGGGTAAGCTACCAATTCTTGAACTCCAATTTCTTCCTCTGCCGAATTTACACCGGTAGCGTTGCATGGCCTGTCAGTAAAATTAACGTTAATATCGCCATCTGTAAAACAGCGCAGCGGCCCGTGGTAGCCAGTCGCAATAACGGGGCCCATTGGGAAAAACCAATTTACACTACCAATGCGGTCGTAAAAAGCGCCTCCTTCTACCCAGAAGCCGTAGCCCAGGTTGGTAGTATAATATTTCTTTAGGGCTATGCCGTTAATAACTTCTGTTGTTACCGAATCTATCCGTTCTTTATATGTACTGTCGGTAAAGCCTTGTGCCAGGTAAGGGTTATCTAATTCAATGGTATCTCCGGCGTTTCGGTTAAAAATATACATACTGATGTATTTCCCTCTATGGTGGCTATAATAAAAAGCAGTATCGCCCTGCTGGTACACCACAAAAGGAACAGGGTTGCCTAAAGAATCTGTAAAATGCACGCCGTTTATTAATCGCGCCTGCTTGCCTGCGTAAACCGTGTCAGCAACGCTTTTCAAATAAACGAAACTCGCTTCGTCTGGTGAATTAGCTTGCGGACTTAAATAACTGTAGTACCACTCCGAACCAATTGCGCCAAAATCCTGCGCCTGGGCATTAATAGCAAACAGAAGTAGAATAACCGTGTAAAGTTTTTTCATAATTGCAATAATAACAGATAAAGAATAAAATACAACTGACAACTTATTGCTTAGACCCCGCTTCTAACCATATCGTTGCTTGCTCTTTCAAAATTCATTTTTGCTGTACCACCCATAAAATTGGCTCACGCAGCCTGATAAAAAACAAAAACCCGCGCCACTTTATCAGCAGCGCGGGTTTTTAGTATATGCAAAAGTTGTTTTAATCTACCGTTACTTCGCTACCGCGATTTTGCCGCTGTTTAGCTGCTCTCCGTTTTTGGTAATGCTGTAAAAGTATATGCCTGCTTTGGCATTGCGCGTATCCCACACCCACTGCCCCTGCTTAGCGGCAATAGTATGCTTTTGCACTTCGCGGCCGGTTACGTCGGTTATTATCAGAGTGGCAGTACCTTCCAGCAGCAGCTCCCAGCTAAGGGTAGTATAGTCGTGAGCGGGGTTGGGATATACTGTAACAGCCGCTTTTTTGGGCACCGCAGGCTCTATGCCAACCGTAAGCGGGCCGTTTAGCCGTATTACCGGTTGCACCGTGTCTCCGTTAAAGCCGTTGAAATACCCGGCTACATAATATTGGTCGTTGGGGCCGCGGGAAATCTCGTTTATGTAGGTATAGGAGCCTAAGATAGGATTAGGGGAAATACCTATACCCGCACCGGTGAAATACTGCGTCTCTATAAAACCATTAGCATCTGTTTTTACTATCTTACTTCTTGGCACTCCCTGGTACTCCAGAAAGCCGCCTCCAATAAGATAGCCTCCATCGCTGGTGGGGCAGACAGTACGTACACTACCTCCTGAATCTATATTTATGTTATTAAAATTATTAAATGTACTGTCGAGGCTGCCGTCGGGGTGCAGGCGCACCAGGCCTAGCCAACCTGCATGGCCTTGAATGGTAAACTTATTTCTAACAATAATTTTACCATCGGCTTGTACATGTAAAGGGAGGGGGATACCACTTGTAAAAATGCTATGAAAGGTAGTATCGAGGTTGCCCAACGTGTCTATGCGGCACATTCTGTTTATTGGAATGCTGTCATATTCGGTAAACCAGCCTCCCATTAAAATATGGCTGTTATCATAGCGTAGCAGTTGGCCTATTAATTCATTAGTATTGTGCTGGAAAGTAGTATCCCGCCTGCCATCCGGAAGGATGCGCTTAAGCGGCGATAGCAAGGTGGTAGGATTATGAGGAGGATAGAAACAAAAGTCGCCGCCAATTAATAAACTACCGTCTTGAAAGATAATGGGCTTAAAATTTTCGCAACCAATGAATGCAGCCGAAGTATTAGTAGTATAATCCTGGTCAAGCCACTGGCCTGTTTCGGTTAGCTTTACCATTATCTGGCCGCTATACCTTAACCAGTACCCATAGTTGGCAGGCACCACATTATAGACACTTTCCATAGCAAAAATACTTGGCGATCCCAGGAAAGAAGGGTCTATTTGGCCGTCCGGGAAGAACTGCACCAAACCGGCTCTGTACCCCCCCGTTAAAGACTTAAATGAGCCGTACACCAGCAGCTTACCTCCGGGGTTATGTATTACACCTGACACCCTACCGCTGCTGGTATACTCAAAAAAATCGAAGTTAAGATGAAAGCCGGTATCGCGGCTAAAAGGTTGCGCCTGAGCAGAGGCTATAATAAGCATTAGCGAGAAAAATAATAATCTTGTTCTCATTAGGTAGGGTCTTTAACATAAATATAAAGAAAAAGTTGTTGCACAGAGCTTTTACTCTCCATGCAACAACTTTACAGACAAGGCAAATAACGCTACCGTTATTTTGCTCTTTCAAAATTCTTTTAGGCTGTACCACCCATAAAATTGCCCCTCGCAGCCCACTAATAACAAAAAACCCGCGCCACTTTATCAGCAGCGCGGGTTTTCAATAAATTAAACGCATCGTGTTTAGTACAGGGCCGGATAGGGAGAGACTGCCCGGCATCTGCCACAATGCGTTATGTCTTAGTCTACATTATCGTGCAGAAAGCGGTTGCCTCCTAAAAGCTCGTTATCGTCGGTAAGTTTATACCTCGAGATATTACGCTCCGAAGAATGGGCCACCGTATCGAGCGGTACATTTTTGCGCAGGTAAGCAGGCACTTCCAGTTTCTCTTTAAAAGAATCCTGAGAGGTATCGTTGCTTAGCTTGCGAAGGCGCTCGCGGCGTTCTTCCTGCTTTTGCCTCATTTGCTCGTCTAGCTTTACCTGCTCGTGCAAATATTGCGGCACACGCTGCGTTTGCTCAGATGCCTGCTTGGTAGACGGTAACGAATTTGGGTTAGAATCCAGATTAATTACAATGCGCGGAGGCTCGTTTGGTGTACGCTGCGGTTGTGGCTGTGGCGCCGGCTCTGGTTGAGGAGCCTGGGGTGCCTGAGCAAACGGAACCGTAGGTGCAAGCGGCGCTACATACGGCCGGAAAGCAGGCTCAGGAGTGACCTCGGGAGCAACAGTAGGGCCTGCATCTACAATGTTGATTGTTTTTTCAGAATCGAGGTCAATAACCTTTTTTACGGGAGCGATGGGCGTAGAGCCCTTTGCAAAACCGGTAGCGATAACCGTTACGCGAATGCTCTGGCCAAGCGTAGTATCTATTCCGT
>JAFADQ010000391.1 GCA_023424725.1 Bacteroidota bacterium | reverse complement strand
AGGCAGAACCGGCAATAACCAAGCACTACAATTGCGGGCTGCCAGAATAATCAGAAACAGAAAGACAAGGCACTGCCTTGTCTCTACTGGTGTTTAGGTATGGTAAATTGCGGAATTAATTATGGATCAGCAGTTTTTGTGTATGCACTTTTTCTGTTCCGTTAAGGGTAATAAAGTACGTGCCCGAGGGTAATCCCGGGAAATCTACACGAATAGTTTTACTGCCTTCGTCTTTAATTTGTGTTTGCCGCGATAGCAAAACCCGGCATTGCAGGTTGGTTATATGAATACGGATATGTTGGTTTTGCCAGTTTAGCAACTGCAACATCTGGTAGGTAGTTGCCTGGTTTGGAAACACATTAACCGTGGGTTCCAGGCCTGCAAAATGTACACTGCGTGTTGGCGAAAAACTAAACTTACCATCAAAATCTACTTGTTTAATCCGGTAGAAAGAAATGCCGGAAAGTGGTGTAGCACAGGTGGTAAAATAGGTGCTCTTTTAGGCTGTGGTACCGGCTCCTTTTACGTGGTTTACTTCGCTAAAATCGCGCCCGTTGGCAGATCTTTCTACCACGAAATAATCATTGTTTTCTTCTGTTGCGGTAGCCCAAACCAGGTCGGCTTTGGTGCCGTTGCAGAGGCGGTAAATCTGATAAAATGTACAGGTAATACCATAGCGCCGGTACCCGACATGATCCAGTAACTGTATTGCCGGTTAGCTGCTACGGTATGTATAGTTAAGCTATTAACCTCGGTATTTAAAGTGGCACGGTGAGAAAAATTGCGCCAGTCTTTTGCGTCGCTGTTCCACTGCATTGGCTTTAGGTCGTCTTCGTTTATCGCGTTGCCGGTTGCCGTGTAGTCTGCATTGGTACACGTAAAGGTAAGATTGGTTAATTCAGGCTTTATGGTATAACCTGTAGCGCTGATTTCCCAGAAACGGTTCAGAATCTGCTCCGGCAAATCGGTTTCTTTATTATCCGACACATGTAAAATTCCGGCTGGCAAATACAGGCTGTTTTGCCAGATCAGTTTATCGGTAAGTCGGGTGGTGGTTATGCCGCCGTTTTCGGTTATAATAGCATCGGTAGCAGCGTTTTTTCAGCACCATAGCAGCGCCGTTGCTAAGTACAAACCTGAGTTCGGTTAACGATCAAACGTTAAATAGCCTTGCAGAGCCTGCAAACTGGAAAACAACCGTTTTTGGTGTTTTCACCATTTCAGGTTAATGATCTGTAACGCCGGCCTTCTGGCCGGTATAGCCCTTTTGCCCCAGGCAAAAGCAGTTAATTCTACATTTGCTACCCTCGCCAAGTTATTTAAATGCCTGGTTTCTGCTAACCTTACCGGCCAGGAGGCCGGCGTTACGCTTAGCCTTGTTTTCGCCATAGCCGTCTGGCTAATGATCTGTAACGCCGGCCTCTGGGCCGGTATAGCCCTTTTGCCCCGGGCAAAAGCAGTTAATTCTACATTTGCTACCCTCGCCAGGTTATTTAAATGCCTGGTTTCTGCTAACCTTACCGGCCAGGAAGCCGGCGTTACACTTAGCCTTGCGGCGATGGTGTTTTCGCCAACAACTTTATTGGCTTGTTGTTGGCGAAAACACCAAACAAAGGCCCTTGTGCATCGGCAAAGCTATTTTTATTATCCAACTCAGGTTGCAAGTTAGGTTTAGCTCTGTGCCTTTTTGGCTTAACAGCCAGGCGCTTGCGTTACAAAACAGGTCAAAATGTCGGATAATTGATGTGCAAGGTTGTAACCTCCCAAAAACTGTTGTTGGTACATAATTTGTATTTAAGCAAGTAGTAGAAAAATAACAAGAAGAATAAATAATGAAAATATTACCTAAAGATATAATAAGAGATGCACTGAAAATTGGCGATTTATTGCATACAATTGGCGGCGGCATTAGCGAAACCAGAACCAAAGTAGAGCACTGGGCAAAGGGCGCTACCATTCACATTTCGGCTCCGGGCGTAAACCCCGAGTCTTTTAAGGTGATGCTGAAAAATAACCGCCTTACGGTACTTTCCGAGTATTATACCCCGGAAAATGAGCACCTGAGAATACCAGTTTTTAATCGTGTTTGGGAATTGCCTCAGCAAATAAATTTATCGCGTATAGAAGCAATTTACGAACACGGCGAGTTGCAGATTCGGTTGCCTTACCATAGCGGCACCGACGAGCTAAAGCTTATAAAAATTAAGCACCGCGAGTAATTTACGGCTACCTGCAAAATATCACAATTTATATTCAGGAGAAACCTTAGCCGGTTTCTCCTTTTTTTATGGCCTGCTGTTATAGAGGTTGTATTTTACAAGATAAATCAGATTAATAAATTTAGCCTGCAAGGGGCAAAAACCTGTACAGTTGCGTCTAACTGCGTTTAATATTTTATAGAAGCCCAACTTATTTCTTCGCATTTTTCGTGAGCTCTACGCTATCTATTAATTCTTTATCGATAGAAATAAACTCGAGCGAAAGTTTTGTTTCTGTGGCCTTTGCCCTAATGGCGCCGTGCCTTGCATTGTATTGAAATTTGCTGCCCTCTACAAGTTGCTGTACCGGGTGTGTTTTTGCCCCTCCCAGCCCGTTTACAAGGTAAATCGTACCGTTGCGCTCTATGCGCTCGTAGTGGTGGTCGTGGCCGGATAGAACTATAGATGCGCCCCAGTTTTTAAAAGGCCAGTCCATCCAGGGGTTGTTGCCGTGGTGGTTAGACGAAAACGGCGGGTGATGAAAATAAACCACCTTCCAGGGAGCAGAAGACCGGCTTAGTTGCTGCTTAAGCCATTGCCCCTGTATAGAGGTAGCCGTGGTGCCGTCGGGTTCTGAAGGGTCGGAGTTTAGAACGAAAAAATGCACGGAGCCCCACACAAAATCGTAGTAGCGCTCGTTGCCGGGCAGCTCAAAATAATCGAAATGCGCTTTGCCGTTTTGCCACATTACATCGTGGTTGCCAAGGGCCGGAAAAAACCGCAGTGTATCTGCTCCATGCCCGTGCCGCCCTTTATACGGGTGTATGTAGCAGCTGTATAAACGGCCTATGTTACGATCTATAGTGCGCTGGTAACCACGGTAATAATTGTTGTCGCCAAGGGTAATAATAAATTCAGGAGTCCAGCTTTTTACCAGTTCCGATACCCGTTTCGCGCCCGTTCTGTTAATGCCGAAATCGCCTATAACGGCAAATTTCTGCGCATGGCAATGCAAAGCAACAGCGCAAAAAAACAGCGTTGCTATCATGCTTTTTAGCAGGTTTATTTTTGTTGATCTGTTTTGGAGCATACAGATTTACTGAAACGTGCCCCGCAGGTATTGGTTTGTAACACACAGCTTTTTGATGCCCGCAGCTTGTTTCATTCTATCTGCCGTAAAATCAGAAATACAAATCTAACGGCAGAAACAACTATAAAAACGGCGGCAGACAAACTCCGTATACCTAAAGCTGTTACCTATATGCATGCCTGCCAAAACGTTTGAAGTTGTATGGTTACTCGCGGCTTTTTGTTTTCTTTTTTCGTGTACATATAATACTAACAAGGCTGCGGGGCCCGGTTTAGATGCCATGCGAACAGAAAAATCAGAAAGCGGGGCTTTGCGCGTTGTAAATACGGTAGCACTGGAGGGAATTCCTTCGGCCTCCGGCATGGTGGTTTATGGTGGGGTGATCTATATCGTGTCAGACGATTCGCCGTGGTTATACCGCCTCGACCAAGCTTACCGGCCTTTGCCGCCCGTGCAGCTTTTTTCTACCTCCTATTTTGGCAGCGGCCGCATCCCTAAACATCTTAAAGCAGATTTAGAGAGCCTCGCTTTACTTACTATAAACAACCAACCGCATTTGCTCGCGCTGGGCTCGGGCTCTGCGGCTGCCCGCGAAATGGGGTATTTAATAAATATCCAACAAAAACAACCGCAGGTTACACCCATAAGTTTGCGCGGCTTGTATGCTGCGGTGGGCAAAAAAACAGGCGCCGCGCCCGGACTGGAGCTTAACATAGAGGGCGTTACCGCTACTGCAGATTCTGTTTATTTACTGCAACGCGGGGTTGTTAACCAGCCAAATAAATTACTTGCGTTGCCACTGCCGGAGTTTGTAGATGTGCTGAACGGAAAAGCCGCCACGGGCCTGCCAATGCGTGTTACAGAACTGCCCATGCCCGCCATAAAAGGCATAACAGGCGGTTTCTCGGGGTTAACTTTTTTTGATGAAAAACTGTTTGTAACGGCCTCGGTAGAAAATACAGATAACGCCATTCTGGACGGAGAGGTGCTGGGCAGCTTTGCCGGCTATTTTAAGCCCGGGTTAAATAAGATTTTATTGCTGCCCATTGCCACTGCCGGAAGAGAAATTTTACCGGTAAAAGTAGAGTCTATAGCAGTGCTGCAAAAAACAAATTCGCATTATAAAGCGCTGGTAGTTACCGACAACGATTTGGGTCAATCTGACCTGCTGGAGCTGGAAATAAGTATCAATAATGAATTAAAGAAATAATATTGGCCGCGAGAATGGTTCAGCTCTGTATTTAATTTCGTAGTATTGGCAGCCAGCGCGCTACACCAGCTTATGTATTATTATTTAGATAAAGAAGACGGTTACTCTAAAGGCCCCTTTACCTGGGAGGAATTGAAACGCCTGCCGCTTTCGCCCGAAACCTATATTTTCGATCAGCAGAAGGCAGAGTGGCAAACGCTGGCCCAGTACCATCACAAAATGGCGGCCGAGGCAAAAGCTGCCGTAAAGCGTGCCCCCCGGCCGTACGTGCCAGAGCCGGAACCGGAACCTGTGTCTTACAAACCAGCGCCCTTGCCGCCGCTGCCCAGGCCAACACCGCAGCCCCAAAGCTTTCCGGCTCCGGCCAAACCGTTTAACAAACGGCAGCCCATGCCACCCTACCAGCCTGGCCAAAACACCGAAACACCCATGGGAATTAGCGGAATTGGTTGCTTTATCTGGGCGCTGGTAATTGCTCTGGTATTCGGGCTTATTTTCGGGGTAATGTGGTGGCAGTAATTTTATACGTAGTTAGGCGCTGGCGCAACGGTTTTTGGCAGTTGCAGGTGCAAAAAGTGTAAAACTTGCTTTCAAAAATAAAACCAGCCTGCGAAGCTCCATTTAAGCCCTTCTCTTTTTGCAGTGGGGCTTGAGGTGAGGTTTGATTGGCTGAATAGTTACGGTATAAGATAAAAAGCGACAGGTTGCCGGCTTTTTGTTATTTCTAATTCTCGAAATACTGGTGAATAACGTTCTGAAGTTTTTCGGATGTGAGCGGTTTCTGCACATACCCGTTCAGCTCCGGAAAAGCGCTTGCCCGCTGTTCGTCGTCGGGGTTAATGCTTGTGGTAAGAATAAGCAAAGCAATGCGCTTTTTTATAATTTCGGGCAATTTTTTATACTGGTCCAGAAATTCCCAGCCGTTCATGCCGGGCATGTTAAGATCTAAAAAAATAATACCCGGCTGCGGCAAGTCTATGCCAGGAAAATACGGCCCCGAGCCCGACAGGTAATTAAGCGCGTCTTCGCCGCTGCGCGATACCTGCACGTGCACATCCAGCTCTTCGCGGCGAATAACGCTGCGGTGTATAAAATTGGTTGCTTCGTCGTCGTCAACTAACAAAATGCAATCTAGCCCTTCTACCTTTTTCATCTCAAAAATGCATTTGTGTTAATGGTAAAAGAAAATGTACTTCCTTCTCCGGGTTCAGAATCTACCCAAATCTGGCCGTTGTGCATCTCTATTATTTTCTTGCAATGTGCCAGGCCAATGCCGCTGCCATCGTAGGCTTCGCGGGCGTGTAAACGCTGAAAAATAATAAAAATACGGTCTTTATGCTGCGGGTCAATCCCGATTCCGTTGTCGGATACGGAGAACTTCCAGATGTTGTTTTGCTGCTCTGCGCCAATTTTTATTACCGGGTTTACGTATGGCTTCCGGAATTTAATGGCATTGCTGATCAGGTTTTGCAGCAACAGCCTGAACTCTGTTTCGTAACCTACTACAACGGGCATTTCGCCTGCAATAATTTCGGCGCCGGTTTCTTTAATTAGTATGTCCAGGTCGGCGCGTACCTGGTCTAAAATGTTTCTGGAGTTTATTTCTGTAGCCTCTGCGTTCCGGCCAAGCCGGCCATAATCTAACAGGCCGTTTATGAGTTGGCGCATGCGCACGGCGGCCTCTGAGGTGTACCGGAGATACTCGAGGGCGGTAGGCGCAAGGGTGTGCCCGTAATCGGCCAGCAATAGGTCTATAAGGCTGGTAATATTGCGAAGCGGCTCTTGCAGGTCGTGCGAGGTAATATAGGTTATCTGCTCCAGCTCGCGGTTTCGGGCCTCCATTTTTTGCAAATGTAGTTGCGCTTCGTCGGTTTTTTTCTTCTCGGTAAGGTCGCGGGTAACTTTAGAAAATCCAACCACGGTGCCGTCGTCGTCGTGAAGCGCGGTGAGCGTAACGCTGCCCCAAAAGGTAGAGCCGTCTTTGCGTACGCGCCAGCCCTCGTCCTGGGCGCGGCCGGCAGCCCGGGCAAGTTCCAGCAGCCGGTCTGGCTTTTTGGTTATTTTGTCTTTTGGAGTATAAAACTGGCGGAAATTTTTTCCGATAATTTCTTCGGCAGAATAGCCTTTTATTTTTTCGGCGCCCTTGTTCCAGTTCTGAATGTTGCCATCGGTATCCATCAGCAAAATGGCGTAATCCTGTATTTCGGCAATCATCTTAAAATACCGGTCTTCGCTGCGGCGCAGCTTTTCTTCGGATAGCTTTTTATCGGTAAGGTCGCGGGTTATTTTAGTAAAGCCAATTACCTTATTATCGTTGTCGTGAATGGCGGTTATCAGAATATTGCCCCAAAAGGTGGTGCCGTCTTTTCGTATGCGGTAGCCTTCGCTGCGCGCGCTTCCATGCACTCTCGCCGTTTCAATCAGCTTTTCGGGCAGGTTGTTGCGGCGGTCTTCGGGGGTATAAAAAATCCTGAAGTTTTTGCCAATAATCTCGGAAGTGCTGTATCCTTTTATCTTTTCGGCGCCTTTGTTCCAATTCTCTATGTTTCCATCAGTATCAAGCAGCAGAATAGCATAATCCACTATTTCTTCTACCATCCTCTGAAACCGGATTTGCTTTTTATCTGTGGTTATTTCCATTAAGTGTTTGGGTTACTGGCAAACATTTGCTGTACGGTAGATTTAATATTTTGTTTAACAATGTGTTTCGTAAAAGTAGTAATAGGCTTATTAAACGAAAGTATAAAAACAAGAGCGTTAAACAAAATAGCAAATCGGCACCCCAGGCTTTTTAGAGAGTGCCAGGTATTTATAACCTGAATTCGATTATAAAAATGGCTATGCCAATGCGCAAGTGCCATTGTTTGGTGTTTTCGCCAACAACCAACCTGTTAAGTTTTTGGCGAAAACACCCACGCCGCAAGGCTAAGCGTAACGCCGGCCTTCAGGCCGGTAGGGTTAGCAGAAACCGGGCATTTAAAATACTTGGGGAGGGTAGCGAGGGTAGCAAGTGTAGAAATAACTGCTTTTGCCTGGGGCAAAAGGGCTAAACCGGCCAGGAGGCCGGCGTTACGCTTAGCCTGAAGGCTATGGATACAATGCCCCTTGTAATTATTATTCCTGATTCTCACTTTCCAAGGCCTTCAGGCCGGAGAGCAAATTTCTAATGAGCGAAGTAAACCAGATCAAACAAATAATGCCTTATAAATGCGTAGCGTCGGGTTTTTAACTCTACGCGTTAGGTCTCGTAGGGCTGAAGCCCAACGCTACGTGGCAAAAAGGAGTTTAATTTTATTTTGTGCTTTAGAGGCGCTAACAGAAAATGCGCTATACCCGATCTGCCAGGTAAAGCCTTCGCCACGCTGGTTCTTCATCCAAATAGATAAGCTCTTTTTTACTTCTTCTACCACTTTTGCCAATGCATAATTCTTAGATAACAGAAAGAGAATATGCATGCGATCTGGCATGGAGGTTATTTTAATAACCGGACTTTCCAGTTTGGCCAAAATGCCGGTTATGTATTGGTGCAAGCGGTGTTCTGATTCTTCGGTTCTGTATGGAAATCGCAATTTGGGCTAATGGTAAGGTGCCCGTATAATTTACAAATAGACTACAACATAATAGTTGAAGTTTTGTGTTTTTATGTTTGCTCATGACTCATTTTTTAGTTTTGTTCCTGATGCAGCGCCCCAGGTTTATGTTGGCCACCACCTTGGTATTTCAGGCATCGCCCAAGGGCTATTTTAACTAAAACAAAAAATCCCCGCAGCCATAGCCCGGGGATTTTTATTTAGCAAACTAAAAGCAAATTACTTAAACGTATCTTCGCTTTTTACAATAGTTACTTTCTTTATGTTAAGCGGGTATTTGGCCACTACAGCATCTTCGGCAACCAGCTCTTTTGGCAAGCCTTCTTTTACGGCATTGCTGTAACTCATGGGGCTTGCCGTGTTTTTTACCAGCGATTGCTTTAGGGCTTCTGCTTCGCTATCGTCGGTAACAATAGTAACGTACATGTTTTTGGTTTGCCAGTGTTTTTTCATGGCGTTGTTTACGTCTTCCAGCGTAAGCTTAGCCAGCAAACCGTCCAGCTCCTGCAGGTAATCTTTGCGGCCATAAAACTTAGAATCGAGCAGGAAGCCGAGTTGCTCGTCTGGTGTTTGGGCATACAACTTAGTGTAGCTGCGCAGGTAAGTTCTTATCAGCTCGAAATCTTCTTTCGGCATGCCGTTTTTCACCAAATTATCAATCTCGCGAATTGCCATACGCAAGGCAAAATGCGCGTGACCTACTTTAAGGTCTTTCAGCTCGGGGTATTGTGCGCGCAGGCCTTCCGCAATTTGTACCGGCCGTATCCAAAGGCCGAAATAATTGGCTTTGCGCGGTGTGCCCGGAGGCGGAGTAAAGTTGCCGCCGCCATTGTTAAACCACTCTAAATAGGTGTAGTTGCCGTAGTTCATACTGCGGTCGGTGCGCATTTTCTTAAAAAGTAAGCCTTCGCTTTGGCGGTGCTCGCCAAGGTAAGAGTTGGCCACCATAAGCG
>JAFADQ010000381.1 GCA_023424725.1 Bacteroidota bacterium | reverse complement strand
TGGTTTCAGGGCTATAACCTTCGATGAACTGGTAACAGCTTATTACGAGCAAGTAAAGGGCCTTGCAGAAGGCGGCGCCGATGTATTATTGGTAGAAACCGTGTTCGATACCTTAAACTGTAAAGCAGCGCTTTTTGCCATCCAGAGCTATGCCGAAGATACCGGTAATCAGCTTCCGGTTATGGTTTCGGGCACCATTACAGATGCCAGCGGCAGAACCTTGTCGGGCCAAACGGTAGAGGCTTTCTGGAACTCGGTACGCCATGTGCCCTTATTAAGTGTAGGGTTTAACTGCGCGCTCGGTGCCGGCCAATTGCGCCAATACGTGCAGGAGCTTTCCGGAATTGCCGATGTGTTTATAAGCGCTTACCCAAATGCCGGCTTGCCGAACGAGTTTGGCGGCTACGACGAGTCTGCCCAGCAAATGGCAGCTGTTGTAGAAGAATATATTTCTGAAGGGTTGGTGAATATAATCGGTGGCTGCTGCGGCACCACTCCCGATCATATTAAAGCCATAGCTGCGGTGGCCAAAAAACATGCTCCCAGAGAGCAACCCCAAATTCCGGTTCTTACCCGCCTAAGTGGTTTAGAAAGTTTGCGTATTACAAAAGAGGTAAACTTTATAAATATTGGCGAGCGCACGAACGTAACCGGTTCTCCAAAGTTCGCGAAGCTTATTTTATCCGATAATTACGAAGAAGCACTTGCCGTTGCCCGCCACCAGGTAGAAGGCGGCGCCCAGATAATAGATGTGAACATGGATGAGGGCATGCTCGATTCTAAAGCGGCCATGGTTAAATTCCTGAACCTGATCGCCTCAGAACCGGATATCGCCAAGCTCCCGATCATGATAGACTCTAGCAAATGGGAAGTGCTGGAAGCAGGATTAAAGTGCCTGCAAGGAAAAGGAATAGTAAACTCTATAAGTCTGAAAGAAGGAAAAGAAAAGTTTATAGAGCAGGCAAAACTGATAAGAAAATACGGCGCCGCTGTTGTAGTTATGGCTTTTGATGAGGAAGGCCAGGCCGATAGCTACGAGCGAAAAATTGCTATTTGCGAGCGGTCTTATAACATACTTACCAATGAAGCCGGCTTCCCGGCCGAAGACATTATTTTCGACCCGAACATCCTCACCATAGGCACGGGTATGGATGAGCATAACAATTACGCGGTAGATTTTATAAGGGCCACCCGCTGGATAAAAGACCATTTACCCCATGCTTTAGTTAGCGGCGGAATCAGCAATATATCTTTTTCTTTTCGCGGAAATAACCCTGTTCGCGAGGCCATTCATTCATCTTTCTTATTTCATGCCATTCAAGCCGGGCTCGATATGGGAATTGTAAACGCCGGGATGATAGAGGTTTACGAAGAAGTAGATAAAGAATTACTGGAAAGGGTAGAAGACCTTTTGTTTAACCGCCGCCACGATGCCACCGACCGCCTTCTGGAGCTGGCCGAGCAGTTTAAAGGGCAGGGAAAGGTACAGATTAAAAACATGACCTGGCGCGAGCAATCTGTTCAGAAGCGTTTAAAACACTCGCTGGTAAACGGCATTACCGATTTTATAGAAGAAGATACTGAAGAAGCCCGCCTGCAATACAACCACCCGCTGGAGGTAATAGAAGGCCCATTAATGGATGGTATGTCGGTTGTTGGCGATCTGTTTGGCTCTGGCCGGATGTTTTTGCCGCAGGTTGTAAAAAGCGCCCGCGTAATGAAAAAATCGGTGGCGCATTTGCTGCCTTTTATAGAAGCACGAAAACAAGCCGGCGGCGCAAAAAATGCAGGTAAAGTGTTAATGGCTACTGTAAAAGGCGATGTGCACGACATTGGCAAAAACATTGTAGGAGTGGTGCTGGCCTGTAACAATTTCGAGGTTATTGACCTGGGCGTTATGGTGCCCGCCGAAAGAATTCTGAAAGAAGCCAAAGAACAGCAGGTAGATATTATAGGCCTTAGCGGTTTAATTACTCCATCTCTCGACGAAATGGTGCACGTTGCCGCCGAAATGAAGCGCCAGGGCTTTACAATTCCGTTGCTTATTGGCGGCGCTACCACCTCGCGGCTGCATACGGCCGTAAAAATAGCACCTGCTTATAATGGCCCGGTGGTGCAAGTAAACGATGCATCCAGAAGCGTACCCGTAGCGGTTAGTTTGCTCGATAGAAATAACCAGGGGCAACAGGATTTTACAAATAAGATCCGCGACGAATACGCGAAGCTGCGCACCGACCACCTGAAACGCCAATCTGACAAAAAGTATTTAACAATTGAACAAGCCCGCGAAAACAAACTGGCAGTAAACTGGGCCGAAACCAAAGTAGCTAAGCCCCAGTTTATTGGCAAACGCGATTTTATAGATTACCCGCTGGAACAAATAGCGGAGTTTATAGACTGGACACCGTTTTTTCATACCTGGGAAATGCCGGGCAAGTTTCCGGCAATTTTAAGCGATGAACACAAAGGTGCCGAAGCAACCAAGCTTTATAACGACGCGCAAAAAATTTTAAAGGAGTTAATACAAGGCAAATTAATTCAGGCAAATGCGGCGCTCGCTTTTTATCCTGCAAATGCTCTGGGCCACGACGATATAGAATTGTATACCGACCAAAGCAGGAAAGGCCAATTAACGGTGCTTCACACCCTAAGGCAGCAAAGCGCCAAAGCCAAAGGGCTGCCAAATATTGCGCTTTCAGATTTTATAGCACCCCCCGGAACCGGAATAGAAGATTACATTGGCATGTTTGCCGTAACTACCGGCATTGGCTTAGATGAGCTGGTAGCTAAATACGAAGCCGATAACGATGTGTATAACAGCATTATGGTGAAAGCCATAGCCGACCGCCTGGCCGAAGCTTTTGCAGAACTAATGCACCAGAAAGTGCGTCGCGAAATTTGGGGTTATGCCAAAACCGAAAATCTTACAACCGAAGATATCATTAATGAGAAATATGTAGGCATAAGGCCCGCGCCCGGTTATCCGGCCTGCCCCGACCATACCGAAAAACTGACGATTTTTAATTTGCTGGAAGCTGAAAAAGCGGGCATATACCTAACAGAAAGCCTGGCCATGCAGCCGGCATCGTCGGTTAGCGGTTTGTATTTTTCGCACCCGCAATCGGTTTATTTTGGCGTGGGTAAACTACAGCAAGACCAGATGCAGGATTACGCAAAACGCAAAGGCGAACCTTTAGAAGCAATGGAACGCTGGCTATCTCCAAACCTTAATTACCAACCCGAAGAAAAAATAAATTCGGAGCAGGATTAATTCGAACTCGTTCACTTGCCATAATCGAGCGAATGAACGTTTTTTTCTTCAACCACCAACATTCAACAATTACCAACCACTTTACACAAGTGAAAGTAACAGATCATTTTAAAAACGCTGACAAAACGCTTTTTTCTTTCGAGATATTGCCGCCGCTCAAGGGCCAGTCTATAAAAGCTATTTTCGATGCCATAGAGCCATTAATAGAGTTTAAACCGCCATTTATAGATGTTACCTACCACCGCGAGGAGTATGTT
>JAFADQ010000261.1 GCA_023424725.1 Bacteroidota bacterium | reverse complement strand
GTTTACCGTAGCTGGATGGGTTTCAGAAACCTGACTTTCAACAACCGTAAAATAGCGCAAATCATAAACCGGCATCAAATAAAGCTCAGCCTGTTTATTGGTGAACACGACCGGGTAATAAACGGCAATAAACTCAGAACTTTCGCCAAAACAATTCATACTGCCGAGGTTGTAGAATTAAAGAGCGGCCATACCTTTTTGCTGCAGGAAGTAGCCAAACATTTGCAAAAGGAACGACTATAAATGAAGTATTTTTTAATCTTTAATGGCCAAATTCTCTTATTATTTCCATCTAATAAAAAACAGACCCTGTTGGAAGGTCTGTTTTTTTATGGTTAAATCGGTTCTATAATTTTGATCTTCTGCTATTCTTTAACTTTAATGTGCTGGAAAAGGAAATACCGGCCATTAATTTTTAACGCTTCAAACACAAGTGCCATGGTTTGGTTAGAGCGGTCGGAGAGGAGAAGGTTTACCGGAATTACCCGGTTAGCTTTTCGCGGAGCGCCTGCCTCCACTTCCATCAGGTTTATTTCCTGAAAACTCACTTTTTGCTCCAGACTTTTGTTCTGCAGCGCTTCAAAATCTGCCCTGAAAGAGCTTTTTAAATCGTCTATGGAATGATCTTCTAATACCACCTGCAAATCTTCGTCGGGCGTTCTCTTTTCTGTGGAATTCAGATCTGCTTCGGAAGGAAAAAAGTGTTCTATAGATTCGAAACGGTTGTTCTGTAGCGCTTCAAAAACGTATTTCCCTAATTCATCGGGCGAGGCTGCACCTCTTACAGATTTTGTAGTAATGGTGGTAGCTTTGGTTGCGTTCTTGTTTGGTTTCTTTTTGCCTGTTTGTGCTTCTGCAGTAATAGAAGCCAAAATTAAAAGTAAAATTAGTTTAGATAAGTGCTTCATGGTGTAAGGGTTATCAGGTAATATACTCTTTACACCCTGCCAAGGTTTTAAAAGCCTCGCGCAATGCGTAAAGCTTATTTTTTCAACCAGAGAATCCTTACACACCAATTTTATCTTTCTGCGAATTGCGGTTTTTTTTCTGGGCTTTCGCAACGGTAAATTCAATTATTTTTCCGGCAATATCTACCTGCGTGGCTTTTTCTATGCCTTCTAATCCTGGCGAAGAGTTAACTTCTAACACCAACGGCCCACGTTTGCTCTGCAGCATATCTACTCCCGCAATGTGCAGACCCAGCGCTTTAGCTGATTGCAAAGCGGTTTCTTTTTCTTTGCGGCTAAGTTTAATCAGCGAGCCGGTACCGCCACGGTGCAGGTTAGATCTGAATTCGCCTTCTTTCCCTTGCCTTTTCATGGCGCCAACTACCTCGCCGTTTACCACAAAAGCCCTGATGTCGGCACCGCCAGCCTCCTTTATAAATTCCTGCACAATTATGCGCGCCTTAAGGTTATGAAATGCTTCTATTACCGATTCGGCAGCTTTTGCTGTTTCGGCTAATACTACACCTAATCCTTGGGTTCCTTCCAATAATTTAATTACCAACGGCGCGCCGCCAACTTGCGCAATAAGTTTTTGTACCTCATTACCATAATTGGTAAAGGCGGTTTTTGGCATGTCTATCCCGGCGCGGCTTAGTATCTGCAGGCTGCGTAATTTATCGCGCGAACGCACAATAGCCTGCGATTCTACAACGGTGGCCACTTTCATCATTTCGAATTGCCGTACCACTGCCGTGCCGTAAAAAGTAACAGAGGCGCCAATGCGCGGTATAACGGCATCTATATCAAGCAAGGGTATGCCTTTGTAAATAATGCCGGGGCCTCCTTTTTGCATCAGCAGGTCGCATTTAAGGTGGTCTAACACCACCGCTTCGTGGCCCCTTTGCTGGGCCGCTTCTACCAACCGTTTGGTGCTGTAAAGTTTTGAGTTCCGCGATAATATGGCAATTTTCATTTGCGGGGTAATGCGTATTAAGTGGCAGTATTGGTTTTGTTTTTAATGCGAAGTGAAATATTCTTCTTCGACACATCTACTATAAAGTTACCCCTGAGCAACGAGCGGCCTATTAAAACCGGAAACCTCATATCGCTGCGGTCTGATAAAGAAAATTCAGCTTCCAGATCTTGCCCGAAAAGCCTTATGCGCGTGCGGATAATGTAACGTTCCTGTACATCGCCGAAAGAGCTTCTAATGCCCCGCAGTTCGTAATGGCTGAATTTAAGTTTGCGTTTATTGTAAGATGGATGCGATGGGTCCAGAAACTCTACGCTGATATAGCTTTTGCCGTTGGCCTGCACCTCGTGTATATTTGAGCAATGCAGGGCAGAAGTAAAAGCACCGGTATCTATTTTGGCCTCTACTTCCTGCAAATCCAGGTCAGGGAAATCGACCATTTCTCGCCTGCCAATAATTCGCTTCTTTTGCTTTTTAATAATCATTTGCAGCAAAAATACCCATAATTATGCGCAAAATTGGTCTGTTAAGGCATTACAATTTAATTAAGTTAGCAGGCAGTAAATTTATGCTGTAATGCACCCGATTTTGATGCCCGCAGCAAATGGCAGATGCTGAAGGCTTAAAAAACCCACCGTACATTAACTGCGCCGTTTAGCTCGTTAAGCCGGTTATTTGGCACAGAAAGAGATGGTTTAAAATCGGCGCCAACTGTAAAGGGTACCGACCGGAACTGATACTCTAAGCCAATTACCAGATCTGCCCCGTAAAGTGTGCCGTTATTATCTGGTTCTTCGCCGGAAATACTTTCGTTTGCATCACGTAGTTGGTAAGCGCCTGCGTGCAATCCTGCGCCAAAATACCAGTGCAGGCGTGGTATTTCAAAAGCCTGCACGTGCCACTGGTAAAGCCCGGTCACTAAAAAGCCATCGTAATTTCTGTTTCTGAAAATATGCAAAATGCCTTCCAGCGCTCCCCGGTCAGATAAAAATCGTTTTACAGTTATGCCAGGCGTATTTCCCAGCCTTACGCCAATGCCGGTTCTATACGTGTCTGATAAGGTTTGGCCATTGGTTGTAGCGGGCAAAAAAGCCATTGCTACAAGGCAAATTGTACATAAAAGAACTTGCTTCCTGATGAGTTTTGCTTCCATAAACCCTTGTACGGGCATACAAGGAATTTGTATATTGATAAAAGGATATATAAAAGATTCATATATTGTAATATATTTTATATCAATAAGTTGCGGAGATAAAAATTTAACTATGTTCCGAATAAAACGTATAAAGCAATACCTCCAGGTATAGTATGTACCCTCTAACAATAAAATTATGAAAGCTATAATATTATCTATATATATATTTGCCGGTTGCGCATTTGCAGCCTCTGCTCAGTCTAAAACCGCCGATGTTACAATGGATCCGGCGCCTGGTTATGGAAAGTACATGGATGTACAGCCCCTAACAGTAGAGTTTACTGATAATAAGAAAATGAAATATAAGACCAACCCGAACCGGATAAATCCGAAATTGGCCAAGCCGGAACAGGGGGTGGTAGCGGAAACCAGAAAAAAGAAATTTAAGCGGGTAGAAGGTAAATTAGCTACAGAAAAACCAATTGCCCGCACAGAGAAATAAAATTTTCTGTTTCAGCAAAAAAGCCGCCCTAATAAGAGCGGCTTTTTTTATATTTAATGGTTTCCGGAAAATCCTGTTACATATTAAACAGGAGCGAGGAAATTTATACTTTAAAGCTCAGTGCTTCGCGGGAAATAGACTCGGCCAGATAATCCAGCGGATCTCCGGAAATTGCCATCAGGTTTTGATGAGAGCTCCACATTTCGCCAAAAAAAGCTTTTGCAAATTCCTCGTTATTAAATAAAGAATTAATATCTGAATGATAATAAGTTTCTTCTGTTCCTTTAGATATTTTAAGGGTGAATTGCCCGGTAGCTTTTTTAAATTCAGAAACAGAAAAAGAAGTGGCAGACTCTGAAAGCGCCGGCAGATTAAAACCGCCTTGTTGCGCTTTTTCCAGTATTTTATAGAGAATTGTTTTTGAAGCCATAATAGTATGAGAGCGGCAGCACCAACTCTTTAGTTTATTGTACACAAGGCAGCCTACAAGACAACCTACTAAGTATACGTTAAATTTCGCAAATGGTTATAAATCAGCCGGTTGATTATTTTTTGCTATTTGCCTTCAAAACTACTGAATCTGAAGTTATCTCTATTACACCATCTTTATATAAACCGCCTATCGCTTTTTTAAATGTTTTTTTGCTCATGCCAAGCAGTTTTTTTATCTCTTCAGGGTCCGATTTATCAGATAATGGCAGCGAATTATTGTTTTGCTCTAAAGCATCCAGCACTATTTCTTTCGCATCTAAAACCTCGTCGTAGCCGGCTTTTTGCAGGCTTACATCTATCTTGTTGTCGGGGCGTATTTTCTTTATATATCCTTCGGTGCGGTCGCCTAATTGTATGTCTTTAAATACTTCGTTTTGGTAGAGCATGCCCAGGTATTTATTATCTATAATTACCTTATATCCCAGGTCGGTTTTACCAATCACCAGCAGGCTTGCCTTGTCGCCTTCTTTTAATTCTATGTTGTCGTTTTCTATGAACCGGCCAATTTTGGCGGTGGCTAAAAGCCTGTCGGTGGTATCGTCCAGGTAAACATACACCGGATGAAAATCGCCGGGAATCATTCTGTCTTTCTGATGGCTATAGGGCACAAACAAATCCTTCTCGAGGCCCCAATCCAGGAAAGAGCCGTGGTTGTTTTCGTCTACCACTTCCAGCACCGCAAATTCGTTTACTTTCACTTTAGGAATTAGCGTAGTGGCAATAATGCGGTCTTCCGAATCGCGGTAAACAAATGCATATATTTCGTCGCCGGGCTTGGTGCCTTCCGGAACATATTTTCCCGGCATCAGCACATCGCCGTCTTCCGACTCCAGGTAAATACCAAAGTCGACAGTGCGGGCTACCGTAAGGCGGTTAAAATCTCCAAGAATCAGCATGAGAATATATAATAGAGGTGAAGTTTATGAAAGATTTTATGCAATTGCAACAAAAATGCCTGCAAGTAAATAAGAACTACTATGCGCAAAGATAAGCAAGCTGCGGCAAGCAAAAACCGGGACGTTGCAGCCTAAGTTAAAAAGGAGAGGTTAGCGGCTGAGAAAAATTGAAATCCTGGAAATCGTAATATGGCCGTGAAGAATCCAGCAGGCGGGTTTTTGAGCCATCTGCCGGAACCTCCGGATAATAAGCAAACATAAGTTGAATAGTGCTGAAAATAAGGTATTCGTTCCGGAAACGAAGGCCTATGCCATAACCCTGGTAAACCTTGGTGTTAAAAAGTTTTTGATTATCGGCCGCGATCCACGAAAAATCTGCAAACCAAACACCGGCCATTCTAAACCCGAGTAAAGAGAACGGGCTAAATAAATTGCTTTCGTAATTAACCACAAACCGCTTTGTGCCTATCGGGTTTATATAATTAAAGCCTCTGATGCCGTTTTCGTCGATAATATTTAGCGATTCGCCGGGCTTGCGGTTTATGCCATACGATAAGCGCGACGAGATATATTGCCTTAGTTTCCAGTTGCCGAAGTTGGCCAGTTTGCTGAAATAAAGCGCCTGCAACGATACAACGCCTTCTTCCCAGTTCTTTCCGTCGTAAAAACTCCCGAATTCAAAACCGGTGTAAATGTAACCAAAGCCGCGGCCGTATCTGGCGCCTGCGCCTTTTATGCCGGTGTAAAGCCGCTTTTCAAATTCTCCGTTATCGTATCCGC
>JAFADQ010000333.1 GCA_023424725.1 Bacteroidota bacterium | reverse complement strand
CCGTAGAAGAGCTTTTTGAGGGAATACGCCTGGCCTGCGATAATTATTCTGTAGACCTTGTGGGCGGCGATACCACTTCCTCTCCATCGGGCCTTATTTTGAGCATCACAGCCATCGGCACCATTCCGGCAGGCAAAGAAGTAACCCGCAAAACCGCCAAACAAAACGATATACTCTGCGTAACCGGCGATTTGGGCGCTGCCTATCTGGGCCTGCAGGTGCTGGAGCGCGAAAAGCAAACCTTTGCCGCAAATCCCGATTTTCAGCCGGAATTAGAAAATTACTCTTATGTGGTAAAGCGCCAGCTAAAACCCGAAGCCCGCATGGATATTGTACACGAGCTGCGCGAAGCCGGTATTACGCCCACTTCTATGATCGATATTTCTGATGGACTGGCTTCTGAGATCTGGCACATCTGCCGGCAATCGGGCGTTGGCGCCAACATTTATACCGAGCATTTACCCTACGACGACCAGATGCACAGCACCGCCGAAGAATTCAGGTTAGATCCCGTAATGTGCATGCTAAACGGCGGCGAAGATTACGAGCTATTGTTTACTATAGACCAGAACGATTACGAAAGCCTGAAAAAGTTAGCCGATGTTACCATTATCGGCCATATTACGTCTAAAGAAAGCGGCGTAAACCTGATTACCAACGCAGGCCAGGCCGTGCCAATAAAAGCGCAGGGCTGGCAGCATTTTTAAGAAGGAACCTCACCCCAAACCCCTCTCCAAAAGAGAGGGGCTTTTATGGAGCTTCGCAGACTGGTTTTATTCAATAAATGGTGTAGGTGCAACTTTAATCCTGCCTGTTTTCCACCCTGCGCTGTCATCCTGAGAACACCAACAATTTTTCTGTTACCTGCTGAAGGTAACAAGTTAAAGAACTCACACCGCCAAAATAGCGGGTCATCCTGAGCGATAGCGAAGGACCTCATCAACAAGAACCGGGATACAAAAACCTGCACCAATAAAAAATTTAGGCTGCAACAGGCAAAAAAATGCCCGTTGCAGCCTGATTTTGTAGGCGGCTTTTTCTGCAGTTTTAATCTTCCGGATAAGGAATGTACAGAAAGTTGGTAAACTCTTCGTCTACCACAAACAAGCAGCAAAACTCATCCGGGTCTTTATACATGTGTACGAACTCTTTCTCTTTATCGGGTGCAATTAGCTGGCGCTCAACAAATTCGCCAACGTACGAGGCAGCGTAATACCACTCGGTGCCCACCTCTTCTTTATCTACCAGCAAAACCCCAAGCGGCGTTTTTACTTTAGAAATAACAAAAATGGGGTGCTTAGATAAATTACGCGACCTAATCTGGTAAGAAGTTTCTTTCAGGTAATCGGCTACGCGTACAAAATCTTTAGAAATGGTGCCCAGGTAGCGGCCATTCAGTTCCGGATCGTTAAACATATTGCTACTTATTTCTTAGTTCCAGTAATACAACGTTTTCTACATGGTGGGTCTGCGGAAACATATCTACAGGCTGCACTTTTATTACTTTATACAACTCGTCAAGCAAAGCCAGGTCGCGGGCTTGTGTGCCGGGGTTGCAGCTTACGTACACAATGCGGGGCGCGGCAATTTTTAGCAATTGCTTTACCACTTTTTCGTGCATTCCGGCGCGGGGCGGGTCGGTAATAATTACATCGGGTTTGCCGTGCTGCAGCACCAAATCGTCGGTTAATACATCGGCCATATCGCCTGCGTAAAAGCGGCAATTGCCAATATTGTTGGCGGCGGCGTTTATTTTGGCATCGTCTATAGCACTGGGCACATACTCTATACCCACCACTTTTTTAGCGTTGCGGGCAACAAAACAGGCAATGGTTCCGGCGCCGGTATACAAATCGTACACCACTTCGTTGCCGGTAAGGCCGGCAAGCTCGCGCGTTATCTGGTACAACCTAACGGCCTGCAACGAGTTGGTTTGGTAAAACGATTTAGGCCCTACACGGAAGTACAGATCTTCCATTTGCTCTTCTATGTACGGAAGGCCTTTGTAGCACACCACCTCCAGGTCGTGGTAAGTTTCGTTTTTTTTGTTGTTGATGATGTACTGCAGCGAGGTAATTTCCGGAAAGCGCTTACTCAGGAATTCCATTACCGGAATCAGGTACTCGTCGTTATCCTGCGCTACCTGCAAAATTACCATTACCTGGCCGGTTACCGCCGTACGGATAATAAGGTTACGCAAATAACCGTCTTGCTTCACCAAATCGAAAAACGGTATGTTAGCCGCCTTTACATACTTGCTCAGCTCGCTTCTTATCTGGTTAGAGGGCGAGGGCTGCAGGTAGCAATTCTGCAGATCTATTATTTTATCGAACCGGCCCGGAATATGAAACCCAAGCGAGCGCTTGTCGAACTCCTGCCCGGTGGCAATTTGCCCGGTAGTAAGCCAGGTGTCGTTAGAGAAGGTAAATTCCAGCTTGTTGCGGTAGTGGCTCACCAGCTCCGATCCTTCTATGGGGCTTATTTCGGGCAGCTCTACTTTGCCAATGCGTTGCAGCGCATCGGTAACCTGCTTTTGTTTAAACTGCAATTGGGTTGGGTAATCAAGATGTTGCCATTTGCAGCCACCACATACGCCAAAATGCTCGCAAAACGGCTCTATGCGCAGCGGCGAAAATTCTTTAATGGCCAAAGGCACGGCCTCGGCATAGTTTTTCTTATGTTTTATAATGCGCAGATCGGCTCTGTCGCCGGGGGCAACGCCCTGCACAAATATTATCAGGTCCTGAAACCGTGCCAAACATTTGCCGTCGGTCACCATTTCTTCTATCAGAATATCCTGAAGTATGCGTGGTTTGTTCTTCTTGCTCACTGCGCAAAGTTAGTTATTTGTTCTGTGAGGTTTGTTTGAAATGTACTTCTTCTTAATTTGTAGCATGAAAAAGTTTTGCGCGGCTGTTTGTTTCATGCTGCTTTTGGTTTCGGGAGCTTCTGCATCGCATATTGTTGGCGGCGAAATGGGCGTAGAAGAGAAGGGGAATAACAATTTCCGGGTTTTTATGAACCTGTATTACGATGTTATTGGCGCAACAGAAGGTACAGACGATCCTGTGGCCAAGGTTACCATCTTTCAGAAAAGCAACCACGAAAGCATTGCAGACCTTACCTTGCAGCGGATCGGCAGTACGCCGGTGCCGTATAGTAACCCTGCCTGCGCCATCTCC
>JAFADQ010000329.1 GCA_023424725.1 Bacteroidota bacterium | reverse complement strand
CTTCGGCGTTGCGTAATTCGGTGCCCGCAAGGCCGCGATTGTTCTGCAAACTGTAGCTGCGGTTGCGCTCGCGGTATGTAAACTCTACGCCGGCATCGAGGTTGTTTTTATAATAGCGCAGCCGGTTGCTGGTTTCGTACTGGCCCTGCAGGTACCCAAAGTTTTGCTGCTCGGGCACCCCACCCGATTGCTGCCGGTAAATAAACTGCCGCTGCGGCATGGTGCCATAACTGGCCGACCGGAAACTAAGATCTTTATTTAGCCTGTAATATAAACGCAAGTCGGCAAACAAGGTATCGGTTCTGATATTTTGCACGTTGCCGCCCAGGTAGTCGGCAGAGTTAACTTTATAATAACCTGCTCTGGCCTCTACCGCCGCGGGCAGGTTTTCGGGCGAGGCATAAAAAACATCGGCCTGAAGCCTGTTAAACTGCCTCGGGCCTACTTGCGCTTTGCTTAAAAGTACATTAGCGCCGCCGCTCCCAAAGCCCGGAACTGGCAGCAGGCGCACCTGGCTGGTTCCGCCAAACTCGGGGCCGAAATCGGCGCGGCCAAAGCGCTCGTCTCTTCTGATTCCGCCAAAAGCCCGGCTGTTTATTTGCCAGTTGCTGTCTGGTTTCAGCTCGTAGGTATATTCCTGCAGCAAGCGTAAAATAGAGGTGCGGTTTGCCTGAAACTCGCTGTACTCTGCACGCTGGCCCGCTCCAAAACCCTTATTACCCAGCCGGTTGTGTTGCTGCAGGCCAAAGCGGTAATCGTTCCGGATGAAACCTTTAACAGAGGTATTGGAGTTATATATCCAGTTATGCGAGAATACGAGCGCAAGCCGCTGAGAATCTGTTTGGTGCGCGCTGGAAATAAAATTGTAACCGGTATAGGTATTTATGCCGATGCGCTTCACCTGAGTTTCCAGCAAGCCAAGCGAGTCGGGCACCACCATGTTTCCTTGTCCGGACGCTGATGCCAGTGCGGCCAGCCAAACAAGAAAAAGCAGTAAAACCCCAGGCAAACGCATGTGCTAATGTAAAAACTTTACGCCGTGTATGGTATTTGCTCTGCGTTTTAACCTTAAAAATAATATACAGAATTGCGCCGGCTTTTTAGCAGCTATTTATAAAGTACAAAATACAGTTTTTTGTGTTCTTATTCGCTTAAATAACGGTTTTTTAAGAAAACCAGCAGTGCCGAACCGAGCAAAAATTACGCAATGGTTGTTTAAAGCAGCGCAATTAAATTTAGATAATTCATTATTATTGGCGCACTGTTGCCGAACTTTACACTTTAGAATGCCGCGCGCTTTTATTATTTGATTTAAAAATAAAAATAATACTGTTTTCGGATTTATGCTTACTTATTCGGATAAACAAAAAAGCGCCACCAGAGCATAAATTAAGGAAATATTACCGGTTAACGGGCTGATGATTTTTTATGTTATCAGCAAGAAGATGTAAGTGCAGGCGTTGGAAGTTTCTGAATTAAATTTTGAGTTACAAACTTGGTTTTAACAAAAGCAGCATAGTGCTTTAATCGCTAATTGCGGGAAGAAGCCGGCGGCGGTTATTACTGAAAACACATACAAATGTTTAACAAAATAATTTACGGGTTTGCCTTTTGCTTTGCAGCAGCCTCTTTTTTGCCCGCCGCAGCCCAGGATATAATTTGGGCAGGCCGGGTAACAGCTGTTAGCTCCGAAGCCGGATCGGGCACCGGCGCTTATGCGGCATCGCAGGTGCTAAAAGCGCCCGATGTAAAGCAGTTGGGCCGGCTAAGCACACAAGCATGGCATGCCAAACGCGAGAATTCTATTGAAGAAAAAATAGAGGTTTCGTTTCCGAAATCTGAGCAAATAGGGCAGATAATTGTGGTAGAAAGCTTTAACCCCGGCGCGGTAACTTTAGTAGAAGCCATAGATACGCGGGGCGTTCGGCACACGGTTTATACCAACGATAACCCAGGGCCGCTGCCTGTAAAATACCGTGCGCTTGCCGTAAAAGTGCCTCTTACAACTTACCGGGTTATTAAGGTTGCTGTAACATTAAATTGCAGCGCGGTTAATGGCCCAAACCAGATAGACGCTATCGGCATCACCAGCGAAGAGTCGGTAGATGTAATCAGCGATGTAGAAAACAAAAAACTATTATACGATACTGTAGCCGTAAACCTGGGCACCGGCGTAAACTCTAAATTTACCGAGCTGCGGCCGGTAATTGCGCCAAACGGCAAAACCCTTTATTTCAGCAGGCAATATCACCCGCATAATTTAGGCGGCAAGAACGACGGGCAAGACATTTGGGTATCGGAAAATACAGGCAACCAAACCTGGGGACTGGCTAAAAACATGGGCGGCCCGCTAAACAACAAAGACAACACCGGCGTGTGCTCCGTAACTCCCGATAATAACACGCTGCTACTCATCAACACCTATAACCCCGACGGCAGCATGCAGCCAGAAGGCGCTTCTATATCGTACCGCACAAAAGAAGGCTGGAGCTTTCCTACAAAACTTATTATTCAGGATTATTACAACCAAAGCAAAGAGGTAGTAGATTATTTTCTGGCCAATAACAGCAAAGTGCTGCTGATGTCGGTAAAGCGAAAAGACAGCCACGGCGATCAGGATTTGTATGTTAGCTTCCTGCAGAAATTTGGCGTTTGGAGCAAGCCGCTAAACCTGGGCCCGGTGGTAAATACAGCAAAAGGCGATTTCGCTCCTTTTCTGGCTTCCGATAACAAAACCCTGTATTTTGCTTCTGAGGGCCATGGCGGCTATGGCAAAGCCGATGTTTTTTACACAAAACGCTTAGACGATACCTGGAAAAACTGGAGCAAGCCGCTTAACCTGGGCCCACCCATCAACTCTAAAGATTTTGACGCATACTACACCATGTCGGCCGCGGCAGATTACGCCTATTTTGTATCTTCCCGCGACGGCACCGAAGGATCTCGCGATATTTTCCGGATAGCGCTGCAAGAAAGCTCACGGCCCGAGGCGGTAATGTTTGTATCGGGAAGGGTGATAGATGTGAAAACGAAAATGCCGATGCAGGCCCGCATATCGTACCAAAACCTTAACGACGGCACCGAAGTTGGCACCGCCCTTAGCGACCCCGTAAACGGGCATTACAGCATTGTGCTGCCCAAAGGCGTAACCTACTCTTTTAGTGCCGAGGCCGTTGGTTTTATTGGCGTAAACGAAAACATAGAAGTTAGCGACACCATTGGGTATTCCGAAATAAACCGCGACCTGATGATGGTGCCCATAGAGGTTGGCCAGAAAGTGCAGCTAAACAATATCTTCTTCGCGCAAAGCGAATATTACCTGCGCAACACCTCTTTTGCCGAGCTCGACCGCCTGGTAAAACTGCTGAAAGACAACCCTGGAGTAGAGATTCTGGTAGAAGGCCACACCGATAACCAGGGAAATGCCAGCCTGAATCTGCAGCTATCTATAGACCGCGTAAACGAGGTGAAGAAATACCTGGTATCTAAAGGAATAGACCGCGGCCGTATAGAAACCAAGGGCTGGGGAGGCCAGAAACCACTCGCCAGCAATGCCAGAGAAGAATCGCGTAAGCTTAACCGAAGGGTAGAATTTACGATAATGAAAAAGTAAATTCCTAAACTTATAAACCTTACCAAAAACAAAGCCCGTAGCATGTGCTGCGGGCTTCGTTTTTAGGTGCATCGGCAAGCAAAATCTTTATAAAAGTACCCGGTTTTAGGCTGTAACGCATCATAAATTGCTGCCCGCAGCTTTATGAATCAGCAAAACCAAATTAAGTTTACGGGCCAATATGTAAGCAACCCAGAATCAGCGTTTTATTTATTTTTGCTTACCTTACTTATTATTTAATTTTTCAGACAGAATACAACATGAAATCCCTTACTCAGATAACCGATCCGGTTTTTATTCCCTCTGAAAATAAATCTGCCGCCGACCGTTTTTTTCTTAGCTTAATTAACGACGAGCGCGATCTGCCTTTTGTTTACCTTACCATTTATATATCGCTTACGCTAATTCCGTTAGGCATTTTGCTGTATATGCCGTTTGTAAGCGGCTGGCTTTTCGCGGCGGTAGCCATCGCGTATCATTACTTTAATAACTTCGTTTTTAAAGGCCCTTTTGGGTTAATGCTGCATTGCACCAGCCATCGCAAATTTTTTAAAGACCAATACTCTTTCTTAAATAAATACCTGCCGTGGGTGGTGGGGCCGTTTTTCGGGCAAACTCCCGAAACCTATTTTAGCCACCACATTGGCATGCACCACCCCGAAAATAACCTGCCCGAAGACCGCAGCACCACCATGCCTTACCAGCGCGATTCGGTAAAGGGCTTTTTGGTGTATTTCGGCGATTTTTTATTTCTCGGCATCATCAGGCTTAGTGGATATTTTATGAAGAAAGGCCGCCCAAAACTGCTCTGGAAATTACTCCGGGGCGAGCTGATCTTTATTGCGGTGGTGGGTTTGCTGTGCTATGTAAATTTCTGGGCAACGTTTTTTGTGTTTATTCTGCCGTTTATAATCTCCAGGGTTATTATGATGTTCGGCAACTGGGCGCAACATGCCTTTATAGATGCCAACGACCCCGGAAATGCCTACAAAAACAGCATCACCTGCATCAACACAAAATACAACCACAAGTGCTGGAACGATGGTTACCATATTAGCCACCATGTGCGCCCGGCCATGCACTGGACCGAGCACCCGGTTTTTTTCCAGAAAACGCTGCAGAAATATATCGATAACGAATCTATTGTGTTCGATGGAATTCATTTTCTGCACGTTAGCGCCTGGGTAATGACGCGCCGCTACGATTTACTGGCCAAACATTTCGTAAACCTGGGCAACCGTTTTTCTTCTGATGAAGAGGTAATAGAATTTCTGAAAAGCCGGACCAAGAAAATAAATGTGCGGGTAGGCGAGCCGGTTCCGGTACCGGTTAGAGCTGCGTAGGTTTTAGGCTGCGGCAGGCAAAAAAGTGGCCATTGCAAGGGAAAACCAACTTTTACCAGCCGTTTTTTTGTTCCTGATGGCTGGATTTTTGATGCCTGCAGCCCGGCAAAACGCTTCCAGGTCTGAAAAAGACGCTGAAAGGTTTTGGGTTATTGTACCTGAAAAATCACAAAATAACAAAGGTAGCTTCAAACGGAGCTGCCTTTGTTATTTTAAATAAGTTGCCGAGTCTTAAAAACCTTCCAGCGTCTTTTTCAGA
>JAFADQ010000223.1 GCA_023424725.1 Bacteroidota bacterium | reverse complement strand
GCAAAAGAGTTATAGCAAAAAACACACTCCGGCACTCAGGGCTGCGGGCATCAAAAAAACTGCCATTACAGCCTAAAAAAGCCCATTATACCTTTTCCGAAGCTTTTATAAATACAGATTTCGAACGAAATGCAAAAAGCCTGCCGATGTAACCCTGCTACCATAAAAGAGTACACCTGCAGAAGAAAATTTTGCTGCCGGATGCGAAAACAAAAGTTATCAAAACCTGCTCTTATGCGGTGTATTGGCTGATACAGAGTACCTTTGCGAATTAACAAAAAATTTAGAAAGATTTGAAGGTGCGGCCCCATATTTTTGCACTTTTCCTGCTCATTACCCTGGTTTGCCTGGCATTGGCCCCGCTTGCCCGCGCGCAAACCATGCCCGTGCCCGATACCTCGCGCACCAAAACCAATAATGCTGTTATCGCCCCGGCCGATACTATTGGCACCGATTCTATCAGTCTGGCTCCGGCCCAAAAAGGCGATATAGAAACCACCATTATATACAGCGCCCGCGATTCTATCCGCTCCGATATAGGCAGCCGGAAGGTATACCTTTTTGGCGACGCCAAAATAAATTACGGCACCATGACCCTGGAAGCCGCTTATATAGAGATAGACTGGGCCACCAACGTAATTACCGCCACACCTTATACCGACTCTACAGGCAAAGAAATTGGCGTGCCCGTTTTTAAAGACGAGCCCGAACTATATACCGCCAAAAAGATAGCCTACAACTTTAAGACCAGGAAAGGCCGCATTTCGGGTGTAGTAACCCAGCAGGGCGAAGGCTACATACACGGCGAGGCAATTAAGAAAAACGAACGCGACGAGTTATATGTAAGCCAGGCGCAATACACCACCTGCAACCTGGAGCACCCGCACTTTTATTTCAATATCCGGAAAATGAAAATTATTCCGGAGAAGCGAATTTACACCGGCCCTTTTAATCTGGTTGTGGGCGATGTGCCTACACCGCTTGGCTTTGCGTTTGGCTTGTTCCCGATGCCAAAGAAAAATGCTTCGGGTGTGATAATTCCAACATTTGGCGAATCGAGGCGCGGTTTTTTCCTGCGTAACGGCGGGGTTTACTGGGCCGTGAACGATTATATAGGCACACGTATTCTGGGCGAAGTGTACTCGCTGGGCGGCTACGGCGTGCAAATGGATAACCAGTATTTTAAGCGCTACTCGTATAACGGGCGGCTAAATTTGCGCTACAATTTCAGGCCGGCCAGCGCCGCTATAGATGTGGCCCCAAACCGCCGCGAAAAGCAAACCGATTTCTGGATAGACTGGCAGCACACACCAATAGTAAAACGCGGCGGCCGCTTTTCGGCGAGTGTAAACGCGGGTACCAGCAGCTTTAACCAAAACAATTCCTGGAACACGCAAAACTACCTGTCGGCAACTTTTAACTCTAACATAAACTATCAGAAACAGATAGAGAACTCGCCGTTTAACTATACTATCGCGGCCCGGCAATCTTTAAACACGCAAACCCGCGAGCAAACCTTTACCCTGCCCGACTTTAACTTTAACATGTCGAGCATACAACCGCTGGCAAACGTAGGCCGCAGCGGCGCCTGGTACCGCAACACGCGGCTTTCTTACTCTATGGTGGCCCGCAATCAGATAACCAACAGAATAAGCAATCCGGGCGGAGTTTTCCAGGACAGATTTACGGGCGTAAACGATTCTGTTTTCAGCATCAACCAAAACACCATTCCGCTAATTCTGGATAACAGCCGGTCGGGTATACAGCACACCATTCCTATCTCTACCAATTTTAAAGCATTTAAGCACTTTACGGTATCGCCAAATTTTAATTACAGCGAAACCTGGTACGGCAGCAAAATGAACTATGCCTACCAGCCCGATTTAGAAAAAGTGCGCATAGACACCTCTTCGGGCTTTAACCGGGTGTATAATTACAGCACCGGCGTAAACGTAAACACCCGCGCCTACGGTATTTTTTATGTGAAAGGCAAAAAGCTCGAAGCCATCCGCCACATGATCTCGCCAAACGTAGGCTTTGCGTACAGCCCCGATTTCGGCAGCAACAAATACGGCCATTACCAGGAAGTGCAAACCAACAACGCGGGCCAGTTTCAGAATTTATCGCGCTACAACGGGTATTTGTTCGGCACGCCGGTATCGGGCGAGCAGGCAAGGCTAAACTTCGCCATCAGCAATAACCTGGAAGCAAAAGTGCGGGCAAAACAAGATACCAGCGGCACTACCCAGTTCGAGAAAATGAGCATTATAGATAACCTGGGCATCAGCTCCAGCTATAACCTGGCCGCCGACAGCTTTCAGTTATCCGAAGTGCAAATGGACCTGCGGACCACACTTTTTAAGGTGTTAGGCATAAACTTAAACGCCTCTTACGACCCGTATTTTCTTAACCTAACCACAGGCCGCCGCGAAAACCGCTTAATGATAAGCGATTCTTTCCGCCCGTTGCGCCTCACACGCGCCAGCCTCGCCACCACCTTTAACCTAAACCCGCAGGTGGTGCGCCGCCAGCAGCCCGTGCCCGTAACCACGCCAGAGCAAGAGGCCATTGTGCGCAACATAAACACCAACCCCGATTTGTATGTAGATTTTACGGTGCCCTGGAGCCTTGCCGTAAACTACACGTTAAACTACTCGCGCAGGGTTAGGGCCAGGGCCGATATTTTTGAGGAAGTAAGCGAATTTGCCAACGCCCTAAACTTTAACGGCGACGTAAAACTTACCGACAACTGGAAAATCGGTTTCTTCTCGGGCTACGATTTCGACAACAAAGAAATAACCTACACCACGCTAAACATTTACCGCGACCTGCACTGCTGGGAAATGGCCGTTAGCTGGATTCCGTTCGGCCCGCGCCAGTCGTACTTCGTAACCATAAACGCCAAAGCCTCTATCCTTCAGGATCTTAAATTGCAGCGCAACCGCTCCTGGTACGATCAGTAATTTACCCAAACTCCGATTATTTTTATTTTATTGATTTTCCTGAAAACAGGGCTCTGATTTTTAAAGCTGCAACGGGCAAAAAAATGGCCATCGCAGGCTAAATAATAGTTCTGGCCCGAAAATCAATTTACTGTAACTTTGGCGGCATAAACCTGTTGATTGATTATTCCTGATTTTAATAAAAAGCTATGTCGGTACAGAAGCGCACCAAAATCGTAACCACACACCAGTTACTGGCCATGAAAGAGCGCGGCGAAAAAATTGCCATGCTAACGGCCTACGATTTTTCTATGGCGCAAATTCTGGACAGCGCCGGCATCGACATCCTTCTCGTTGGCGACTCGGCTTCTAACGTAATGGCCGGCCACGAAACCACTTTGCCTATTACTCTGGATCAGATGATTTACCACGCCTCTTCTGTAGTACGGGCCGTAAAACGCGCGCTGGTGGTGGTAGATATGCCATTCGGCTCTTATCAGGGAAATTCATCCGAAGCGCTTCGCTCTGCTATCCGCATCATGAAAGAATCGGGCGGGCACGCTATAAAGATGGAGGGCGGCAGCGAAATTAAAGAATCGGTGGTGCGAATTTTAAGCGCCGGAGTTCCGGTTATGGGCCACCTGGGTTTAACTCCGCAAAGCATTTACAAATTTGGCACCTACAACGTGCGGGCAAAAGAAGAAGCCGAAG
>JAFADQ010000212.1 GCA_023424725.1 Bacteroidota bacterium | reverse complement strand
ACGCCCAGGCTGTAGACGACGAAAATACCCTTACCGTAACCGGAAACCAGCGCCTGATAAAAGCAGCTTTCTCTAACCTGATGCTGAATTGTTTACAATACAGCAACGATAACCATGGGTCTATATTAATTTCTCCAAACTCAAATAAGCTTAGTATAGAGTTTACCAATTTTGGCCCCGTTTTAAAAGAAAACGAGAAGCCCTACATGTTCCAGCACTTTTTTAGGGGCGAGAACAGCAAAGGCAAGCGGGGCTTCGGGCTGGGGCTGGTTTTTATCCGGAAAATAATAATGATGCACGAGGGCGAAGTGTTCTATACTACTAAAGATCAGAACACTAACACGTTTACTATAATACTGCCTTTAAGCTAAACTTTATCTTTTTTAAGTTCTTTTTAAGGTCGATTGCCCCACCTTTGTATTCGATAAAGAAGAATAAGGAGGAGCAATGATAGTAAATTCAAAGTATTTTAAAACAGACGTATTAGCTGGCCTGGTTGTTTTCCTGATCGCGCTGCCTTTGTGTTTGGGTATCGCGCTGGCTAGTGGCGCGCCGCTTTTCGCAGGCATTATTACCGGTGTTATTGGCGGTATAGTGGTTGGGATTTTAAGCGGTTCGCAGCTTAGCGTTGCCGGCCCTGCTGCCGGGCTTACCGCCATTGTATTGGCTGCCATTGCCACACTTGGCAGTTACGAGGCGTTTTTGCTGGCCGTTTTGCTGGCAGGAATTATGCAGATAGGGCTGGGTTTTGCCAAAGCCGGCACCATATCTAACTATCTGCCCACAAATGTTATAGAAGGAATGCTTACCGGTATCGGTATCATTATCATTATTAAGCAGTTGCCTCTGGCAATAGGCTACGATCCGGCGCACAAAGGCAGTTTCTTTAATTTCGAGCAGGGCACTACGTTTATGCCCATTTCAGAAACTATAAACGCGATAAATTATTCTCACCTGGGCGCCATCATCGTTACGCTCATCTCTATCGCTATTCTTATTTCTTTTAACCAGGTTCCGGCGCTGAAAAAAATTAAAGTAATTCCGGGAGCCTTGGTTGCGGTTATAATTGGTACGCTCATAAACGAGTTTTTTGTAGCTACAGGTTCTAATTTCGCCATAAGCCAGGCGCATTTGGTAAACCTGCCCGTACCCGAATCTATGACCCAGTTTTTAGGTCAGTTTGCCACTCCAGATTTCGGACAGATTAGCAGAGCAGACGTTTGGGTGGTTGCCGCAACCATAGCCGCCGTTGCCAGTATAGAAACCCTGCTTTGCCTGGAGGCGGCCGATAAAATGGACCCCATGAAGCGCATAACAGGCACTAACCGCGAGCTAAAGGCGCAAGGTATTGGCAACATGCTTTGCGGGCTTATCGGCGGAATACCCATGACATCTGTAATAGTGCGCACCTCGGCCAACATAAATTCGGGAGGCCGTACCCGCGTTGCCACTATTGCGCACGGCATATTTTTGTTGCTGGCCGTAGTTGCAGTTCCGTTTATTCTCAATAAAATACCTTTGGCCACACTTGCCGCCGTGCTTATCATGATCGGCTATAAACTAGCCAGCCCAAAGGTGTTCAGGCACATGTGGCATAATGGATTTTCGCAGTTTATTCCGTTTGCCGTAACGGTAATTGGAGTGGTTTTTACCGATTTGCTTATGGGCGTAGGAATTGGTTTGGCCGTTAGCATTTTCTTTATCCTGAAAGGAAACCTGAAACTGGCGTATTTCTTCCGCAAAGAAGATTACCACGAAGGCGAAACCATACGTATAGAGCTGGCACAAGAGGTGTCTTTCCTGAACAAAGCCGCCATAAAGCGCACCCTTGCCAAATTGCCCGAAGGCAGCAAGGTAGTAATAGACGCATCTAAAACTGTATATATAGACCACGATGTGGTACAACTGATTAGCGATTTCAGGGAAATAGGCGCCGCCGAACGAAATATTGATGTAACACTTACCGGTTTTAAGTCGGGGTATAAGATCGAGAATTCACAGATGGTAACCTCTGGTATGGAGCCGGCGCAAAAAGCGATGGCCCCAAGCCCCGAGTATCATTCAGCAAACTAAATAGAACACTAACCATGAGAGCATTGACACAAGAAGCCCAGCAAAACATAACGCCGGAGCAGGCGCTACAGATATTAAAAGACGGCAACGCCCGGTTTGTAAATAACTTAAAAGCCAACCGCGACCTGCTGCAGCAGGCCAACGAAACCCGCAACGGCCAGTACCCGTTCGCTACCATTCTTAGCTGTATAGACAGCCGCACTTCTGCCGAGCTTATCTTCGACCAGGGTTTGGGCGATATTTTCTCTATCCGGATTGCCGGTAATATTGTGAATACCGACATTATTGGCAGCATGGAATTTGCCTGCAAACTTGCCGGATCTAAGCTGCTGGTGGTGCTGGGCCATACAAGCTGCGGAGCCGTAAAAGGCGCCTGCGACCACGTAGAAATGGGCAACCTTACCGAGCTGCTGGCTAAACTACAGCCGGCCGTTTATCAGGAAAAAACAGTTTCTGACCCTAAAAAGCGCAACTCTAAAAACACCGATTTTGTAGAAAGTGTAGCCAGTATTAACGTTCGCCGTACTGTGCACGCCATTGTAGAGCGCAGCTATATTCTGGAGCAAATGATAGAAAAAGGCGAAATTGGCATTATAGGCGCAATGCATAACCTCGAAACCGGTATTGTAGAGTTTTATGAAGATACGTTCGTTTCTAACTCGGCCGGTGCAAAAGATTTTATGGAGCAAAAAGTTGTAGAGGAAGAAGTATAAGGATAATGCACAAGTACCTGGTGGCAAGCCTGTTGATTTTCGGGATTTCGGAGTCGCAGGCACAGGTAACCGACAGTTTACAGATTAAGCGCGACCTGGCCGATAGTTTATTTATCAGAGAGGTAGAAGATTATCGCGAACCCGACAAAGTGCTGCACGCCGAGCCGCTTTATATAGATCTGATACGAGACCTTGGGGCCCGTAAAGGCGAAAAAGAGTGGAACGTAGGCGTGGGCCTTATAGACAATAACAGGTTTGATGAGTATGAGGCCCTGATAGAATACGAATGGGCGCCCATAAACAGGCTTGGATTAGAGGTTGAGTTGCCCTTTTCGTTTTACTACCCGGTTAGTAATGGAGTAGAGCGTGCTGATATTCCGCGCAATAGCTTAAACAGCCTTAAACTGGCGGCACAATACTCTTTCTTTGTGTCGGAGAAATACAAAACCAGTATGGCGGTTGGGTATATAAACGAGTTTGAGATTACGCCATTCCGCAATTACGGCAAAGAAAAACTAGTGTACGGCAATGTGTACAACCCGTTTTTTGTAGCCGCTAAGCGCTGGGGACGCAATTTTCATACCCTGATGTATACCGGCCCGCAGGTGTTTCAGCATTTTTCGGGCGGCGCTACTCATACAAGCTGGCAGGTAAACACTAACCTGCATTATATGATAGACGGCACCCGCAATTTTATTGGCCTGGAGTTTAACAAAGAGTTTACCGGCCACGATTTCGATATGGTAATACGACCTCAGATGAGGGTAGGGCTGGCCGATAACCTGCTGGTAGGCATTGTTACCGGTATACCAATTGAGCGCGAAAACCAACGGTTTAGCTCGTTTTTAAGACTTATTTACGAGCCCGGCCATAAACATGTAAGCCCTAAAGCGCATTAACAATAAAAAAGAGTAAGAATAAAGTGTGAGGTGAAGTGAGAAACGTGGCTGTAATGGCCACGTTTTGTTTTTATGCTAATTTGGATTCTGGTTTTAAATGCATATCTGCTCTCTTATACATGCATTTTTGCCCGCCGCAGCTTAATTTTATTGAAAGAATTAATCTCCATAAAAGCTTTCCAGGGCTTGCTTTAGCTCAGGATACTCAAACCGGAAACCTTTCTCGAGAACAAGATCTGCGGAGGCTTTTTGCCCGGTAAGCACCATGTCGGCCTTTTCGCCCAGAGCCAGCTTCAGCACAAAAGCAGGCACTTGCGGAATAATAATTGGGCGGTGCAAAACCTGACCGAGGGTTTTGGTAAACTCTTCGTTTGTTACCGGATTGGGGGCTACAGCATTAAAAGTACCGGCAAAGGTGGGCTCTTCTATTGCTCTGATGATTAAGCGCGATAAATCATCTATATGAATCCAGCTTACATATTGCTCGCCGTTACCTAACGGTGCGCCAGTCATTAGCTTAACTGGTTTGGCCATTACGGGCAGTGCGCCGCCCTCGTCGCTTAGCACCAGGCCAAACCTGAAAATAGCCGTGCGGATGCCTGATATGCCGATCTGGTTAACGGCTTTTTCCCATTGTATGCATACTTCGGCCAGAAAATCGTGTGCTGGTTGGGCGTTTTCGGTTACCTCACTGGCGCCGGTATCGCCATAAATGCCCACACCAGATGCCGAAATAAATGCCTTTACATGG
>JAFADQ010000253.1 GCA_023424725.1 Bacteroidota bacterium | reverse complement strand
TCGCTGAGCGAGGCTCTGGTAAATGCAACCCTTATCAGGTTTTCTTTTACCTGACTAATGGCCATTACATAGCCTAATTTTAATAACTCAAAAAACTTTTGCATGAGTGGTAGGTGTGGTAAATTCTTACAGGGTGGCCACCAGCTTACGGGGCTGCGGGCTAGATTGCGGGTGCAAAATTACCATTTTGTACAATAATTACATAATATCTAAAATTTTTCGGGCTAATTTATGTTCTACAGCCTGCTTTTTTGCCTGCAGCAGGGTTGTTTACTTAGGTGATGGACTAAAATCTAATGTAGATTTAACTGTTTGGCCATCAGCAAATCTGTCTGCACATCGTTGCCCAGCACAAACGGGTGCCTTGCAAACTCTTTAAAACCATGCTTTTGGTAAAATCTTATGGCCCTGTGGTTTTGCTCCCACACGCCAAGCCACACCCTTTCCATTTTCATGGTGCGCGCCCGGGCCAATGCAAAATCCAGCAGTTGTAGTCCGGCTTGTTTTCCGTAATAGTTGGGCATGATATAAATACGCTCTACCTCCATGCTTTTTGGGTCTTGCAGGTCGGTTTGGGCCTGGCCGAAGTTTAGTTTTAAATAGCCGACAAGTTGGTTGTTATCGCGGGCTAAATAAAACTCAGAGCCGGGTGTGTTAATTTCTGACAGCAGCTTTTCGGCGCTCAGGTTTTCTGTTAGGTAAGACTGCATATTCTCTTCCGAATTCTGATCGGCAAAAGCAGCGGCGAAGGTTTGGCGGGCAATAAATTGCAGCGCCTTAACATCGGTTTTGGTGGCAGCAGTAACGGTTAAAGTTGGCAATCCGGAATGTTAAAGAGTTGTTTATGATATGGCAAATCTAAACATCACCGGCTTTATTCTGCCTTTTCTCTTTATCCTTTTTCTTCTTTGCCATTTAAATTAGCTGTAAGCTGAAAACTAAGCACTTAGCCGACTACAAAAAAGACGGAATAAACAGAAGCAAGGCCGCGATGGCCCACAATTTTCGGGCAATACTGCGCTGCCTATTGCAGCTTTAGGAAAGAATTTGAAGTTGTATATAAGCGAAAACGACGTAAATAAAAATTATGCTGCGATGCCCTGTTTTTTGGCCATTGCAGCATAAAATCGTAGTGTAAAAATAAGCAGATCGGTATTGCTTTTTCTGAAGTCCATTGCTGCGAAGGCCGTAAGACCGGAAAAGTTAAACACCTGGTATTGCCGAAGATCGCTAAATTTAAGAGCAAAACAGGATATGGTGCAGGCAATTTTATCACTCATGTTGTTATCCGCGTTTTTCCGGAAGCGCTTGCCCGGCTGCTTAGGCTTCGTGTGGCTGCCAGCTATTGTGTTGATGCTGATTGCTCTGCCTCTATTCTTATCTGCCCAACCTTTATCTGATTCTGTTACGGTAAACAATAAACTTCCCGCGCAATTTTCCATAAGCCTGGGCGTGCAGTACGGTTTTATTTTCGCGCATTCTGTAGATGTGCAGAACACCAAAGGCGCACGCCCAGTTGGCATAGAGACTATTGTAAGCTGGCAGCGCAACGATGCCGCTACCTTCGCGCTCTGCAACTGTTACCCCCGCATGGGTCTGCTGCTTGCGTATTACGATTACGACTCAGGCATTCTGGGCAAAAGCGGCACCGCTGCCTATTTTCTGGAGCCCACCTACCGCATTACCGACCGGCTGCTGCTCTCGTTTAAAGGCGCTGCCGGACTTTCTTACCTCACTAACCCCTTCGATAGCCTCGATAATCCTGCCAACCAATCGTACAGCACCCACATCTCGGCCTATTTGCTGGTGGGCATTGGCTCCTGGATAAAGCTAAGCGACAACTGGTGGCTGAACCCGGGCATAAACTACCAGCACATATCTAACGGCGGCATGCGCAAACCCAACAAAGGCATAAACTGGCCCACGGCGGGCATTGCCGTAAGCTACCAGCCAAACTCCCGGCCCTTATACCGTGGCGCCCGCGGCACAGATAAATTCTGGAAAAGCTACTCTACCCGATGGGATATTTCTTTGCTGGGATCCAGAAGGCGGGGCTACGACCAGGACTACAACCGGCAGCACTTCTTACTAGGCGGAGTGGCGCTACAGGCCTGCAAGCAGGTTGGCCGCATGAACATGCTTACGCTTGGCTCCGAAATTTACCACGACGAAGAACTGCGCGACAAGCTGCGCCAGCAAAACAACCCCGCGAGCGCCACCAAAGCTGCTCTGCTTGCCGGGCATGAGTTTATTCTGGGCCGTTTCCTGTTCAGCCAGCGCCTTGGGGTTTATGTTTTTGATGAGGCACGAAATGTAGACCGCCTGCACCACCGCTGGGGTTTGCAATATCGTGTAAACCGCCACTTTAGCGCCGGTTTTAACCTGCTGGCCCAGCGCCAGGTGGCAGAGTTTGTAGATTTTAGGCTAACGTATACTTTCCGGAAAAGATATGAGCAAGATTGGCTGCTGAATTAGGCTGTAGCGGGCGGTTTTTTGGGCTTTGCAGGGTAATGCCTTACTCCTGGTGCTCTGTAAGGTTTATGCTGTTGGTTTTAAATAACCTAAGGGCGGCGAAGCAGCAGGAATCTCCTTCAACCTTTTGCATATTTTACTGCATAAACGCTGACTTAATTTTTTATGAAAAAAATCAGAATACCTTCTAATGTTTACTACTAATTAGATATGCTACGTTTCCTATTCTTCCATCTCTTAGAGGCTGTTTTGATTTTTTTTGAAATTAACTATTGGTGATTTTGGGTTCTGACGAGGCCCTTTTTGAGGCGCATAGCCTTAGCTAAGGGCCGAAAAAGAGCCGGAGTCGGGTTCCGGAATCGTGGGTTGGTAAATCACAATATAGAATTAAAACAGCCTCTTAAACCAATAAATCTGCCAAGGCTGTAAGGGCCATTTTGGTGGCTTTGCCAGTTAAACTGCCCATACCGGTTATAAGCACCGCGTGGCGCGGCGTTGCTTGCAAAAATAACAGCCTTTTCCTGAAACTTATAATTACCCGCGCACGAGCAGCACGAGGTAGCCCACAAAGGCAATAAAACCAAGTGTAAGGGCAAATAGCAGGAAAGAAAGCAAAGCCGCCGCCAGCGATTTAAGCAACGTTTTCCACCAATTGCCCCGGTAATACACCAAAAACGTGAACCCTATTACCAACACAACTAATACCCTGTTAATGGGCCCGAATTTTACAAACGGCAACGCCAGCAGCGAAATAAGCATGGCATAGCCTAAAATAAAAAAGCACGCCACTACCTGCTCCGGATAAGTGAAACCAGTTTCTTTCCGGAAGAAATAATAGTTAGGAACAGCGAAGATAAAGGCACAACAAAAAAACAGGAACTTCGCGAACGGATTTATCCAGCGGCCCTGGTTGTACCCCTCTACATCGAACCAGGGTACCTGCAAAACTATTACCGTATCTGTATTAAATAATGGCGCCAGAAAAAGGTACAACCCAAGCAGCAGAAAATAAAAAAGCAACGGGTTGAAATAAATTTTACGTTTGCCAGCCACATACTCCAGCACTGCCCGCTTTGGATAGGTTATGCTACGGATATTCCGGAAAATACCCGAGTCGAGGTGAAAAAGCGAGTGCGGGATTTCGTGCAGCACATGCGCCATGGTAAACCGGTGGGTAGAGGCTTTCTGGCCGCACCTGCTACAGAATTTGTCTTGCAGCGGCGCGCTGCAGTTTAAACAGGTATTCATAGAAATTGCCGCCTTACGGACTGTTTTTTGGGCTCTGCAGCCCATGGGCCGCTACTGCAAGTTATACATTTTCCGGACTAAATACCGCAAAATCAGTTGCATTGGCCAGACTGGGTATTATTTCCTACACCCTTGCCCCGAAGAATTGCTGGCCACAGGCGACTGCAACGATAAACGCAACCGGTTTGCACTATAAAACGGTGGTGGCTACCGTAAACTCCAGCAGGTTTTTAAGCGCGCCGGGCAGGCTGAATACGTACTCGGGCGTGCAGAACAACACGCCATTGGCCTGCTCTATTTGGGCTAACAGTTGCTGCACGGCGGGCGGTAAATTGCCGTTCGCAGCATCGGGGTTAAAGTGCGGCAGATCGGCAAGTTGGGTATAGATTTCTATTTTGATTTGGCCGCTGTATTGGGCAGCAATGGCCCTGAGAATGCGCTCGTTGCTGGAGTTGGTTCTGGGGTGGTGGAAGTGGCGGGGAGGTAGGGCATGGTAGAGTCTATTTGATCTGCAAAATCACAACTGTTCTTCTAAGTAGCTTTGCCAGATTTCTTCCAGTTCAGCAGAGTAGGCTTTTGCAGTATCCCAACTTGGAAATTCAACTTCTGTTTTTTCGTTAATTTCTTCCTTTTCAAACTTTTCTGTACCCGGATTCCAGAAGTATTCGAAGCGTGTTTTAAACTCAATAGTCAGGGTATTTGGTTTACCGATTCCATCGAATTGTGAAAGCTTAAAGCACTTCACCTGAGCCAGGTCAATGGCTATACCGGCGTGTTCGATTACTCTTGGCTTGTTGTGCATTTTAATTGGGATTTATGTCTGCTACTTTGGCTTCTGCACTTAATTTCTCATCAATCTTATCTAATTCGGCGATGGTATGATAACCATCTTCTGCAAGATGTGAAGTGCTTTCTAATATCTTGCCTGCAGACCAAAAAATAAAATCCAAAATCTTTACTTCCGATAAATTATGGCCTGGAAATTTTTTATTAAAGAGCCCTACAGTAGCTGATAAAAGTTGATTATTTCGTATCTCTGTATAAGCATTATTGATAGTTTCTAACTGGTTTAAATATTTCTCCAGCTTAGCGTCAAAATCTTTCGCGTAAGGTCTTTTAAATGAAAAAACTGTGGCTACAGCGCTATCGTAAATTGGAGAATTAGGATCAATCGTATTAAAGAGTTTCGTTACAAAAGAAAACTGCATAGATTCCTGATCTTTCCTGTTCTTAAATCCATGCAAACGCCTTAAAACAGAATCGAAATCAAAAATTCCTGATCCTTTGTTTTCTTCCAGAATCCTGAAATACTCAGTCTTAAATTCAGGAGTTAAGCCTGCATTATCGAGGCGGTAAAAACTTCTGTAAACAAACTGGAACAGATGATTTTCTGTTACGTTAGTTTTGGCGAATTGCTCCTGAAGAAAAAGATAAACAGCTACGCTTTCCTGCTCTATATTGCTGATAATTGATTCAGAGTTATCTTCTATCCAACTGGCAATATTTTTTAAGTCTTTCATCGTTGATAAAATTGTGATTACCTGCAGCGGCCACTTTTTTGCCCATTAGAGCCTAAATTCTCAAAGTTCAGCAGGCGTAACAGTGCTAACTTCTTTCACCGCTTTCAACCGAATATCATTCGTCAGTAAATACTTTACGCCCTGCTCTATTGCTGTTGCTACCTGAATTGCATCGGGTGTTTTAAGGTTGTATTTTGCTCTAAGCTCTGCCGCTTTGTGCGCGATGGTTGTGTTGATGTCTATTATTTCTAATCCGGAAGCAGAAGTAAGAATCTGTTTGTATTGCTCAACCAGGTCTTGCCGGTTTAGCTTAATTGGCAGTACTAAAACTTCCAGCAGAGTTAAGGCAGAAGTAATAATCCGGAGGTCGCCTTTATCTGAAGCAGAAAAGAAATTGTTTAGTCCTTTCTGATATTCAGAATTGCCTTCTATAAAATAAATGAGAGGTGCGGTATCGAGAAAAACAGTTTGGGATTTCAGCTTGCTTATTCCCATTGCCGTTCGTTCTCTATGTACTTGCCGATATCGGTGTTTTTCCAGATTTCAGAACCAAGCCCGCTAAGAGAAGAAAGCTTGGTTTGCTCTTTTTCTATTGTATCTTTCTTAATAAGCGATACTACTTTCTCGAGCAGGCTTATTCTTTCCAGATAGCCCAGTTGCTTTATCTGATGCAGAATAGTATCGATGTTGATTCCTTGCGATGCCATAGTTATTTAACCTCCTAAACTAACAACTAATATACGGAGTTTTTTGTGCTGCTATTGCGAAAACTGCGAGCCACCGTTTCCCCCGCGCGCGACTCCAGTCGCGTGCGGGGGAAACGGTGTGCCGGTTTTAAGAAACAGTTGCTTATCAATGCGCCGCACCCGTAGGGGCAAGGCTTGACCTGTCC
>JAFADQ010000131.1 GCA_023424725.1 Bacteroidota bacterium | reverse complement strand
CAACCGCATAAAAGTGCTTTTCGATAAAGGAGTGCATGCCATTGCACCTGGCCAGGCGGCTGTTTTTTACGAAGGCAACGACGTAGTAGGCGGCGGCTGGATAGAAGAAAGTTTTAACGATACCGATTTCTGATGAATAATAAACTTTATTTGCCGCTACTGGCCGCAATTTTGGTGCTCGCAGGTTGTAAATCCGATAAAATAGATCCCGAGCCTATGGTGAATGGTTCTGATTATTATCCAATAGCCGTAGGAGATTATAAAGTTTACGAGGTTTTAGAAATAGCTCAGCTCGGCGATACCAGCAACCTAAACTCTTATAGCAGCGATACTACGTATTATCAGTACCGCGAAACTGTAGACAGCGCTTTTGTAGACGAAAGCAACGAAGAGATCTTCAGGATTTTTCGTTACCGCCGCCAAACCAGCTCCGATACCTGGCTCGAAGATTCGGTTATGGTTGTTAAGAAAACAGACTACAGGGTAGAACGCACCGCAAATAACACCAAAGAAGTAAAGCTTGTTTTTCCCATGAAGCAAGGAAAGAGCTGGGATTCAAATAATTTCAATTCTAAACCGGTAAGAACAATGACGTACAGGCAGTTAGACGTGCCATACACGTTTACCCGCTCTGCCGGCGATACCGCTTTTGCAAATACCGTTCTGGTAGTGGCACCAACAGATTCGCTTATTAGGGTAATAAGGTATAACGAAAGGTATGCCCGTGGAGCCGGCCTTATAGAAACCCGCCATTATATAATAGATTACGACGACCAGCAAATTGGCTCCGGTATAATAGAGCAGGCCCGCTACCGACTGGTAAAGTTGCTGCAATACGGTAAAGAAGAGTAGCCGCTTTTTCAGTAAAGGCTGCTATATTTGTGCATGTCTCCAATTATTGCCCCTTCTGTACTGGCCGCCGATTTTTCAGACCTGCGCGGCGAAATTTCCATGATCAACCAAAGCGATGCCGAGTGGATCCACATCGACATTATGGATGGTGTTTTCGTGCCTAACATCTCTTTTGGTTTGCCCGTGCTTCAGGCTATAAATAAAATCGCTACCAAGCCGCTAGATGTTCATTTAATGATCGTGCAACCCGAGCGCTACCTGGAGGCTTTTAAAGAGGCCGGCGCTGCCGTAATTACGGTACATTACGAAGCCAGCACGCATTTGCACCGCACCTTGCAGCAAATCAGGCAAATGGGTCTGCAGGCTGGAGTGGCCATAAACCCCCACACTCCGGTGCATTTGCTGGAAGATATAATGGCCGAAACCGATTTGCTTTGCCTGATGTCGGTAAATCCGGGTTTTGGCGGGCAGAAATTTATAGAACGCACATATTCTAAAATAAGCCAGGCAAAAGAAATTATTACCCGCCAGGGCTTAAAAACCAAAATAGAGATAGACGGCGGCGTAACCTCTGCCAATGCACGCCAATTGGTAAAAGCAGGCGCCGATGTGCTCGTAGCCGGAAGTTTTGTTTTTAGTTCTGAAAATCCGCTCGACACCATTTCCGGGCTAAAAAATACTGCCGCCGCTCTTTAAAGCGTTTGGAGAATATTATGGCGAACAAACTCCATTTGCACCTGCTCGGTTTACTATTGCTGCTGGCGGCATTTTCAGCTTCCGCGCAAACCGCTGTTTTGCAAGGCAAGGTAAGAAACGAGAAAGGCGAACCTATGGAATTTACTTCTATTGGCGTGCCGGGCACCGAGTTTGCCACTCAAACCGATAAAAATGGCCGCTACAGCCTCGCAGTTCCGGCCCAGAAACAAATTACCGTTAAGTTTTCTTTTGTTGGCTTTAAATCTTTTGTAACGCAACTTACCCTGCGAAACGGGCAAACCAAGCAGCTCGATGTAGATATGGTAAGCGATAGCAATTACCTGGAATCGGTAGAAGTTACCGGCTCACGCGATGCCTTGGTACGCGACCAGGTAAGTATTACCAAGCTAAATGCCCGCGAAACCAGGGTAATGCCATCTGCCTTCGGCGATTTTAACAAAGTGCTGGCCACGCTGCCAGGCGTTGTGAGTAATAACGAACTATCGTCTACGTATTCTGTAAGGGGAGGGAACTTTGATGAAAACCTGGTATACGTAGATAATATAGAGATTTACCGGCCAAATTTAGTAAGTAACGGGCAGCAGGAAGGGCTAAGCTTTATAAACCCGGATATGGTGTCGGATGTAGAGTTTTCTTCGGGGGGCTGGCAACCGAAATATGGCGATAAATTATCGTCGGTATTAAATATTAAATATAACCGGCCTAAACAGTTTGGCGGTACGGCAACCGCAGGCTTAACCGGCGGCTCGCTGCAGCTGGAAGGCGCCACTAAAAACCAGCGGCTTACCTGGAACACCGGCATAAGGCATAAAAACGCCGCCCGGATTTTTAAATCGCTTGCCGTTGAAGGCGATTACAGGCCTCGCTTTACCGATTTTCAGGCGTACGTAACCTACGACCTTTCTTCTGATACAGCAGGCAGGCCCGCAGGAAAAACCGTTTTAGGTGTGCTGGCATCTTATGCAAATAACGATTACCGCGTAAACCCGTCTTTTGGCGAGGCTTCTTTTGGCACTATAAACCAGGTAAAGAGGATACGGATTGCTTTTGCCGGGCGAGATTTAGTTACTTACAACACCTATCAGGGAGGTATCAGCCTAAAAAAGCAGTTTAGCAGACGGTTTTCTTCGGAGTTTATCGCATCGGCGGTTCATTCCAGAGAGCGCGAGTTTAGAGACATAGAAGCTGGTTATTTGTTTTGCGAAGTAAATACCGATCCGTCTTCTAATACTTATAACCAATGTTTGGAAGAACGGAACGCAGGAAGCACCTTTAACAACTCGCGGAATACCCTGTTGGTGAAAATTGCGGCTTTAGAAAACCGCACCATTTATCAGCTAAACGAAAGCCACGAACTGCAGGCCGGATTCCGGATAGCGCACGAAGACCTTTCTGACCAGATGCAGGAATATTCTTTCTTCGATTCGGCCGATTACGTCATCAACACCCAATATTTATTTACAGAAAACAAGCTGCAGAGCCAGCGCTTTAGCGGCTACCTGCAGCATTCGTGGGCAATAGACAGCCTATGGAGGCTAACCTACGGTGCGCGTGCCAGTTATTGGAGCTTAAACCAGGAGGCCCTTGTTAGCCCCAGAGCCCAGATATCGTATACACCGGCCAATAACGACCGCTGGATTTATAAAGCCGCTTTTGGCATTTATCATCAGCCGCCTTTTTACCGCGAGCTGCGCGATTTGCAGGGAAATATAAACCGGAACCTGAAAGCACAGCAATCGATGCATGCAATTCTTGGCGCCGATTATATATTTAAGGCGTGGGGGAGAGATTTTAAGCTTCGCACCGAAGCCTATTATAAATACCTCAGCAATGTTATTCCTTACGATGTAGATAATGTAAGAATAAGGTACTATGCCCGCAACAACGCCACCGCCTATGCTGCCGGAATAGATGCCCGCGTAAACGGCGAATTTATTAAGGGCGCAGAAAGTTGGTTTAGCCTTGGCT
>JAFADQ010000248.1 GCA_023424725.1 Bacteroidota bacterium | reverse complement strand
GGCCTGGCCAACCCAACGGCGTTGCTTCGGTCTGGTTTAATGATGTTGTGCCACATGGATTTAATGCGCGAATCTAAAATGATAGAAGACGCGCTAAACAAAACCCTAGCAAACAAAGAGCAATGCACCGGCGATTTGGGCGGCAATGCCAGCACTATGCAGTTTGCCGAAAACGTAATTTCTAATTTCGAGAGATAAGCGTTTATTTTTTTTGATGTGAAAGATCCTGCCCTGGTTAATTCCGGGGCAGGATTTTTTTAGATAAAGGGCATAGCCTTTTCAGGCAGTAAGGGCCATTTTTTCGGCCTCCGCAGCCTAACAAAAACAGTAGAAATCAGAATCTTAGTAACTGAAAACGGGCAAAAACTGGATTCATTCGCAAGTTCCTGTTAACTTAGTGTCGGAAAACTATATTCTCTGGAAAAAACTGTTTTTTTTATTACTAATTTATCATCCCAACAATATTAAATCTGCATGAAATACCGCATTCTCACTTTTGCGCTCGCAACGGCTGTTTTTGCTTCCTGCGAAAATAAAACCACAGAAAATACCGCAACTGCAATAAACACCTCGGAGCAAACAGACCTGAAAGCCGGCGAACTGGTAAACAACCCGAATACAGCCAACGCCGAAGAAATTAAAACCAACGGCGCGCTTCCTAAAATGGAGTTTAAAACGCCGGAGCACGATTTTGGCATGATAAAGCCCGGCGATAAAGTTTCGCATGTGTTTGAGTTTACCAACACCGGCGATGCGCCACTTATTATTTCTAACGCATCTGCAACCTGCGGCTGTACCGTGCCCGAATACCCAAGAGAGCCGGTTGCGCCGGGCCAAGGCGGCAAAATAAAGGTAACCTTCGATAGCCAGGGCAAGTTTGGCCAGCAGTCTAAAAACGTTACTATTACGGCCAATACACAACCAAACATAAACACACTTACCATAAAAGGCAACATACCAGGCGGCCCAGACAACGCCATGGGGCCTGTAAAAAACTAAGCAATGACATACGCTTTTATACTTCTGCAAGCCGGCCAGGGCATGGATTATTCTACCCTTATTTTAATGGGTGCCATGGCCATTGTGTTTTATTTTTTCATGATCAGGCCGCAGCAAAAAAAGCAGCGGGAGCAACGGCAGTTCCGCGAAGAGCTTAAATCGGGCATGAGCGTGGTTACTATTGGCGGCTTGCACGGCAAAATCGTATCGGTGAAAGACGATGTGGTGGTGCTGGAAGTAGAGCGCGGCATGAAACTTACCTTCGAGCGCTCGGCCATCTCGCTGGAATCGTCTAGAAGAGTGCAGGGCAACGGCGCCGCTACCACTGCTACATCAGATACCCTGCAATCGACATAAAACGTTGCCAGTCCGTAAAACAACCAGATCTATCCGTTGGCTGCTGCGCCCTTTTTTGGTGCAGAAAAGACAGTATTGGCGGATAGTTCTGGTTTGTTTTTTAGCGGCCTCCACTTTCTGGATACTTAATGCGCTAAACCACGATCATACCACGCGCATTTCTTACCCTATACGGTTTGTGTACGACAGCCGCACCCTTATGCCGCTGCACCCTCTCCCAACCGAGGTTAACCTAAACGTTAGCGGCAAAGGCTGGAACCTGCTCCGGAGCCAGTTAGGCATAGGCGAAACCCAACCCGCCGAACTCGCTATTGGCAACCTGCCCGACGCTACTTTTCTTACCGGGCAAACGTTATCGCCGGCCATTCGGAAAGTTTTGCGCGGGCTTGAGCTGAATTATGTGATAACCGATACGCTTAATTTCCGGTTCGACAGGCGGGTTTCCAGAAAAGTATCGCTTATTGTAGATTCGGCTTCTGTTCATTTGCAACCCCGGTACCAGATCAGCTCTCCTATCCGGATTGTGCCCAACGAAGTTACCCTTACCGGGCCTGCATTTCTGCTCGATACCATTCCGGGAAAAATCCCGCTAAGCCTGCCACGCAAAACCCTCAGCAAAGATTTTAAGGAAACAATGCCGCTGCCGTACATCAACAATCCACTTATAAAATCGGATATTACGCATACGGTTATCAGTTTCCAGATCAGTAAGTTGCCACCCGCTCCTATTCCTGCCGATACCGCCTCTACAGATTCTGCAACCGCAATTAATACCGCGCTAAGAAAATTTAACTAAGCGCTTGTTTATCAGGATCCGGAAATTATGTTGAAAATTGGGATAACCGGCGGCATTGGCACAGGCAAGAGCATTGTTAGCCGTGTATTTGCGCTGCTTGGTATTCCGGTTTACGATTCTGATTCGGCTGCCAAACGATTAATGCACGAACAGCCAGAGCTTGTAACACAAATTAAAAACTTATTTGGCAGCGAAGCTTATACCGCAAATGGAGCGCTAAACAGGCAATTTTTGGCCACTACAGCTTTTCATAACCCCGAAAAACTACAGCAATTAAATGCGCTGGTGCACCCACAGGTACGCCTGGATTTTGAGACCTGGGCCCGGAAACATACCGCGCCTTATGTACTAAAAGAAGCCGCGCTTATTTTTGAAGCCGGCAGCGATAAGCAACTCGACAAAGTAATCTCGGTTTTTTCGCCGATGGAGCTCCGCATAGAACGCCTGCTGAAGCGCGACCCGCACCGCAGCCGCCAGGACCTGGAGGCCATTATGCAAAAGCAGCTGCCCGAAGCAGAGCACCGCAAACGCGCCGGTTTTTATATTGAGAATAACGATAAGCAGCTGATAATACCTCAGGTTCTGAAAATACACCGGGAGCTGCTTGAGCTTGGTTCCGACAAAAATCAATAGAAAAACTGGGCTTTAACGGGCATTTTACTGGCC
>JAFADQ010000099.1 GCA_023424725.1 Bacteroidota bacterium | reverse complement strand
TCCTTTATGAAACCTTGCTTTTAAAGGATTATTACCCTTTCAGCACTTCCAGCTCTTTCCCTACCTCTATAAACGCCGCGATGGCTTTGTCTAAATGCTCCTGGGTATGCGCGGCAGAAAGCTGCACCCGGATGCGGGCCTGGCCCTTGGGTACTACCGGGAACGAGAAACCGATTACATATATTCCTTTGGTGAGCAAACGGGCAGCCATGTCGGCGGCAAGTTTGGCATCGTACAGCATAATCGGCACGATCGGGTGCTCGCCGGGGCGGATATCGAAGCCGGCGGCGGTCATTTTCTCGCGGAAATATTTGGTGTTTTGCTCCAGCTTGTCGCGCAGCTCAGTTTTAGAGCTCAGCATATCGAACACAGCAATAGAAGCACCTACAATACTCGGAGCCAGCGAGTTACTGAATAAATACGGACGAGAGCGCTGCCGCAACATATCTATAATTTCTTTGTGCCCGGTAGTAAAACCGCCCATAGCGCCGCCCAGGGCTTTGCCTAATGTTCCGGTAATAATATCGACGCGGCCCATTACATTGCGGTATTCGTGCACGCCGCGGCCGGTTTTGCCGATGAAGCCGGTGCTGTGGCTTTCGTCTACCATTACCAGGGCTTTGTATTTATCGGCCAGGTCGCAGATCTTGTCGAGCTGCGCAATGGTTCCGTCCATAGAGAAAGAGCCGTCAGTAACGATCAAACGATGTTTCAGGTGCTGGCTTTCTTTCAGTTTCTCTTCCAGATCGGCCATGTTGTTGTGCTCGTAGCGGTAGCGCTGGGCTTTGCACAAACGTACGCCGTCTATAATAGAAGCATGGTTCAGCGCATCAGAAATTATGGCTCCGTCTTCGCCCAGCAACGGCTCAAAAACCCCACCGTTCGCATCGAAAGCTGCGGCATACAAAATGGTATCTTCGGTGCCCAGAAACTCCGCTATTTTTTGCTCCAGCTCTTTGTGTATATCCTGTGTTCCGCAGATAAAACGCACCGAGCTCATGCCGTAGCCGTGTGTGTCGATGGCTTTTTTAGCCGCCTCTATTACGCGCGGATCGGATGATAAACCAAGGTAATTGTTGGCACAGAAATTCAGCACTTCGCCGCCTTCTGTTGTGGTAATTTCGGCTCCCTGAGGCGAGGTAATAATGCGCTCTTTTTTATATAAACCGGCTTCTTTTATCTCGGCAAGCTGTTTTTCGAGTTCGGGTTTTAAGGTTTCGTACATTTTTAGTTGGTATAAGGTAGAAGGTATAAAGTATAAAGACTATGGCGGCTTTACTTTAAACCTCTGGTTTCTTTTTTATGTGGAAGCAAAATTAATCAATCGGCGCCAGTATTTTCTGTTGAAGGTGACTCCGACGGCGGCGGCCTCCTGAAAACCGGTCGAGGTCGTGGTGGCTTTGGTTTTTCGGGTTCATTTTTGGCATCAGGAGTAAGTTTTGGAGGCGATATTTCGCCGCTCGCGGACTGCTTTTTGGCCTCCGCAGGTTCTGTTTGTTTTTCTTCTGAAGCCGCCGCACTATCAGGGCGCTTAAAAACCGGTCTGGCTCTTGGTTTGGGCGCTGGCGAAGTTGCTGGTTGTTCGGCTTTTACTTCAGAATCGGAGGTTATTTCCGCTGAAGCAGACGTGTTTTTAACCTCCGCAGGTTTTGTGCTTTCTGCTGGCTCTTCTGAAGCCGCCGCAATATCAGGACGCTTAAAAACCGGACGCGCTCGGCCGGGTTTGGGGGCTGGCGCGGGTTCAGCATTTTCGGTAGATGCAGATTGGTCTGAAGCTGGCTTTGCTGCCGGTTCTGAGGGAGTTTCTGCGGGTGTGGTGACTACATCGGGGCGTTTAAAAACAGGCCGTGCTCTGCCGGGTTTTGGTGTTGCTTGTGCAGGTGTTCCGGCTGGTTTCTCCGGGCCTGCTTCTGTTTCTGGTTTTGGTGTTTCTGCAGGTGCAGCATCTGCGGCAGGGCGCTTAAATACGGGCCGGGCACGTACAGGTTTTGGCGCAGTAGTTTCGCCTTCGGCGGGTTTATTTTCGGTTGTAACGCCGCTGTTTTTGGCCTCCGCAGGTTCCGGAACTGGTTTTATGGCCGGTGATTCTGCTGGTTTTTCTGGTGCTGTTTCGCCTTCTGCCGCCGGTTTTCTGATCACGGCTCTTCTGCCTGGCCTGGCCGGTTGGTTGGCTCTTAAATCGGGCTCGGCGGCGGGCGGTTGGTCGTGCTGGGCGGCTTCTGAGGCGGGTTGCGTGGCAGATCCGGTAGCGGCGGCACGGCGAACAACCGGTCGTGAGGCATTTTCTGTTGATGTTGGTTTTTCTACCTTTGGGATTTCTTTTAAATGGTAGGCGTTTCGCACGTCGTTCAGCACCATTTTTACGGCTATGTAAAAGCTGTTCACGTGCATTTGCTCGTACATAATTTGCCAGGCGGCATAGCGCACCGGGTCGCCGGCGGCGAAATCGTCTTCCTTAATTCTGTTTTTTATCAGGTATTCCGAAAAAGTCATGCAATGGGCAGGCGCAATTGGCTACAAGGTGCAAGTTACGTTTTTTTACCGGCTGCGCTGCAAACCTGCCAGCGACAACAGGGCTGTAACGGCCAAATTTGCTGGCGTAGCAGGGCAAATTCCAGGTCATCGCTCAAGGCCAATGCAATTCGCCCCTACAATTCATATTTGCACATCTATCATCTGCACATTATAAACCTGCACATTTGCACATCTACAATTTACACATTTACCATCTGCACATTTAATCATCTTTCTATCTTTGCAATTCCTTAATTCTTATTGAATGACTTCTGACACGGAAAAAATACTGGTAATTGGCGCGGGCGGACAACTCGGCACAGAACTTACAATGGAGCTTCGCAACCGCTTCGGCACCGATAACGTGGTGGCTTCCGACATAAACACCCCAACCGGCGAACTGGCAGAATCGGGCCCGTTCGAGCACCTGAATATTTTAGACAAGCAACGGCTTAGCGAGCTGGAAGTAAAATATAAATTTACGCAGATTTACCATTTGGCAGCGGTGCTGTCGGCAACCGGCGAGAAGAGCCCCAAATTTGCCTGGCAGCTAAACATGGAAGGCTTAATTACCGTGCTGGACCTGGCGCTGGAGCACGACATAAAGAAGGTTTACTGGCCAAGCTCTATCGCGGTTTTCGGGCCAACTACGCCGCGCGAAAACACGCCACAGCACACCGTTATGGAGCCCACAAC
>JAFADQ010000025.1 GCA_023424725.1 Bacteroidota bacterium | reverse complement strand
TTCTTCCTGAATTATTTCCGGTTCCGGAATTGTGTCTGCAGGTGGAGTGATTACTTCCGGCTCCGGAGTAACGGGTGCCTCAGGTTCTGGAGTTACCGGTTCCGGAGTAACGGGTGCCGCGGGTTCTGGTGTGCTTGGTTCAGGCACAACGGGAGCCTCGGGTTCTGGTACTGTTTCTGGTTGGGTTGTATTGCTGCTGTTTTCGGTGCCCGCAGGTATTGTGGTAGGAGCAGGAGTTTCTGCAGGCAATTCTGCAGGCACTTCTGGTTCCGGAGTAATTATTTCTGCGGGGCTTTCTTCAACAGGTGCTGGCACCAATGGCTCTTCCGGCTCCGGCACTGGCACCGTTTCTGTGGTTGGCGGTGCAACCGTATCTGCTTTTGTTTCTGCAGGCTCTTCTACCATTGGGGTAATTACAGGTGCAACTTCCTCTGGGGTTTGCTCTGTAACGGCATTGTTTCCGGTGCCCGCAGGTTCTGGTAAAGCTGGTGCCGGTGTCTCGGTTTCTGTGGGAGTTTCTTCGGTTACGATTGGCTCTGGCGTTATAATCTCCGGGGCAGATATAGTTTCAGGTTCTGTAATTACAGGCTGCTCTTCGGCTGGCGGTGTAGAGGTAATGGCTTCGTTGTCGGGCGCGGCATCTTCTGTAATGGCTGGTGCTTCTGGTTGCGTACTTACAGGGTCGGGCGAAACAGGCGTTGCCAAAACAGGAGTAGAAATTACCGGCTCCGGTTCTGTTATTGTTTCGGGTTGGTTTGTAACAGGCTCGTTATTGGTGCCCGCAGGTGCATCTTCAGTAATTTCTGAAGATGGTATTTCGGTAATAGTTTCTTCTGTTTCTGCGGCAGGAATTTCAGAATCTTTGTTCTTGTTTTTCTTTTTGTCTTTCTTCTTTTTTCCTTCCGGTTCTGCCACTGTTTCTTCTGTTCCGGCTGGCGCTGCATTTGTTTCGGTTGCAGGCTGTGTAATGGCTTCTGGCGCTATGGTTTCGGGCTCAGTAATAGTTTCTGGCTCTGGCTCTGTAACAGGCGCGGTTTCTATACTTTCCGGCGCTTCAGTTTCCGGAAACAGCGGTTCGTCTTTTTTATTCTTTTCTTTCTTGTCTTTTTTCTTTTTCTCAGGTTTTTCTTCTTCTGTGGCAGCGCTGGTTTCTATTTCCTGGTTTGCAGGAATAGCATCGGCTTGCCCGGTTTTAGCAGGTTGTTGGTCTGTATCGTCGGCATTTTCGATGCCCGCAGGTGCTACTTCGTCCGGGAAAAGCGCGTCTTCGTTTTTCTTATCTTTTTTCTTCTTCTTTTCTTTCTTCTTTTTCTTCGGGTCAGATTCGTCAGAAGCAAAGTCGGGAGCTGTTTCTATTCCGTCGGTCTCGGTTTTTTGCTGAACCGGCGGCGGAGGCGGCATGCTCTGGTCTACTTTCTGGCCCAGATAGGTGCTGCGGAAATAGTTGATGAACTGGTATTTATCCATCTGCTCGCCCGGCAACATGGCAAACGTGGTGGCAGTTGGCGCTTTCTTGCTTTTTTTAGACTCTATGGCTTCGTTAAACTTGGGGTCGGTAGATACCAGTTTTAGCACCGAATCGGCAAAAGACATGTAAAACCAGTTGTTTGGGGTAGATTCCAGATATAAGGTTACTACCTCTACGTTGTTTATTTTGCGCACCTCAAAATGGCCGGTAAGCATTTTGTTTACCTCTTGTTTGCCAATGTTGGCCACGCCAATAGGCCCTTTGCTGTACCATGCATTTTGTTTCTGCGACCAGTGCATCTCTACCTGGCTCAGCATAACCGGGTTGGTAAGCTTGCCCGAATATTTTGGCCATGGTATATGCTCAAGCGATGCCTTTTCTCTGTATTGTCTGGCGTCTTTATCGCCCACAAATTCGGCCATGCGGTACATTAGCATGGTATCGGTTACCGCATTTATTGCGCGCGGGCCGGGCACCATGCTTAAATTGGCAGCCATTGCATCTACCGCCTGCGACGGCATGGCAGGGTTTAAAGCAACCGTTAAGGTGAGTTTGTAAGAGTTTTTTTCGGGCTCGCCAATACCGTGGCCACCCGCCTCCATGGCAAAGTTTTTATTAGGCTTAAACAGCGTAAACTTACCCCCAAAGTTAATGCCCGAGGTTTGGTCGTTATACCGCATTATATTGCCCTGCAGGCCGCCTTTAAGTACGCGGTCTTCGTTGCCGATTACGTATTCGCGGCGCTTCTTGTCGTAAGAAAACACGCCGGTTACTTTTAGCACGTCCAGGTCTTCTTCGCTTGCTTTTTTAGAGGCAAATGTGCCGTAAGGCGTTTTAGTAAGCGCCGAAATATGCAGCCCGGTATGCAGCGCCGAGCCATCGGCCGAGGTAAGCTTATCTACACTAAAACCAACCGAAGCCGGGTTTACATCCTGCTCAAACTTAAACCAATCGGAGTTTACATCGTCGCGGAACGCAAACTTCGCGAAGCCTTTAATTGCCAGGTCGCGCTTATCAGAAAAGGCCTCGATATCGCCTTTGTATAAAACCCCCGGGGTGATGTAAAAATTAGCATCTTCTTGTACGTACCCATGGGCGCGGGTGCGATAATTGTAGTTTTTGCCCAGAAAAGAGCTTTTAACGCTGTCCATGGCAAACTCATCAAACGGAATCCCGAAAACTTCGTCGCCGGCGTTTGTAAAGCGGTACAAGGCTTTGCCCGAAAATTCTTTGCTCGATTTTACTTTCAGTTCGCCGTTGTAGAACTGATGGAATTTTTGTGCCGAATCCATAAACACCTGCGCGTTATGCAGCGTGCGCATGTTGGCCCCGGCGGTTACATCTACTTTTCCGCTGTCGGGTATTATATAGGTGTCCAGCACGGCTATGTAAGGTACTCCGTAGGCATTCAGCGAAGTTTCCTTCATATCGAACACCGCTCCCGTAGCCAGAAAGGCAAGCGAATCCTGGCCCGGATGGGTAGAGTAAAAGTACGATTTGCGGATATCCGAGCCCTCGGGCATCTGCATGGTAACTACTTTGGTGTTAAAATCTGCTTTACCGCCGCTTAGCGAGGTTTTGTATTGCAGCGCCGGAAAGGTAACGCTGGCCACCCCCTCGGTTTCGGGCGAGAACTGCGCCGTTCGTTTTTTTATGTCGAACTCAACGAGCGCGTCGGTTGCCCTTAGGGCTGCCTTTTTGCCATCGCCTTTAATAGCGAAGGTAGAGTTGCGGCCGTTAAAGAAATCGTCTTTAAAATGAAATTTGCTTGACGTGATCTTTGCTTCCTGATTTTCGGTGGCGCCGCTTCCGTAAAGCCCGCCCGGCGATAGGGTAATATTGCCTTTAAGTGTTAGCGAATTATTGTACAGGTTTATCGGGTCTGCGTTACTGCCAATGTACATACTATCGGCCCGGACAGACCAGCGCAGCCAGTAATTTTTTACGTTCGCTTCTGGAATATACACGCCGTTTACGGGGCCTTTTACCAGGGTTGCCGTGGTGCCGGGGCGCGTGGTTACAGAGTCGTTGTAGTAAATAAAATCTTCCGACAAAAGCGTGGCATTCATGTAAGTAAGCTTGCCGTTGCCGCGTATTCCGCCTGCGTTTAGCGATAGCTTGTTATAAAAAGTGCCTTTGTTGAAAACCGAATACCCTTCTGCCGGCACGTTATGGTCGAAACCAAGCGAGTTGTCGGGCATTACGTGCAGGCGCTCATCAAAAGGAGGGAAGATATCGCCGGAATAAAAAACACCTTTAAAATCTATGGCCGAGTTTCCGGATTTCCGGTCGAGGCTGTCTACGGTAAAGGGCGGTACGTTAAAGAAAACCGATGTATCGTAAACGCCGCCCAGCACCTCTGCCCGGTTAAAGTACATGTTGGTGCCGGTTTGCGCATCGAAGTAAGGGTAAGAGGCGTAGCGCTTGCGGTTACTTTTGTTGTTGGGTTTGTTGATGAAGAGCTTCCCGGTGGCATATTGCGTTGGGCTGCCAAAAGATTGTTTGTTGCTGCCGCCCCCTTTTTTGCCCTCTTCAGCTTTTGGTTGTATCACGAAAGTGATCTTATCGATCTTTTCCATGTCTACCCAAAAGTTGTTGTAATTAAAGTTAAAATCGGTGCCCTGAAACTGGAAATTGCCCGAAAACACAGAGCCGTCGAACTCGATGTCGCGGTTCTTTTTAATGGTTATCTCTTTGTTTTTTGGCTCAACGTAAACCCCCAGCGAGTCGGAAAGGTAAAAGCGCTCTACCCCGCGCACGGTTAAATCATTTGTTTCGAGGTTTAGCGTGGCGTTTTTGTTGGCCTCGTTTATAGATTGTATTTGCAGGTTATCGTAGTCTTTTTTGCCCTTCGCAGACTCTACATAATGCCAGATGCGCGGCTTTAATTCTACCAAACCCGATTTAGGATTATAATCTATGTACCCGTTGCGGGCAATGGTAGACATGGCATCTTTCACGGCGCCCAGGTCAAGCTTCAGGTCGGAGGCCAGGTCGTGGGCGTAAAATTTATTTACTTTTTTGCGTTCGGCATAACTGGTGGTAACCTGCAGCGGATGAAACCGCATAACTCCGCCCGTTTGGTAATAGCGGCTGGGCGTAAAAAACTGCTCGCTCTCCAGCACCACCGGGTTTTCGGTTCGGGCGGTTAAGGTAGAAAAATCGATTTCTTTAGAGCTCAGGTCCCACTTAACCATTTCGGCCTTTATCTCTATTTTATGAAACGAATCGAAAAACACCGCGTTGCGGAAACCGCCATCGTGCTGCAGCAGCGTGAGCATGTGGGTGTTTTTGTTGTACTTCAGTTTCATGCCCGGGTGCGATACCGAATCTTTGCCCTGGTAAATAGAAATGGCGGCCAGCTTGCTCGCGATAATGCTATCGCCGAAGGCATAACTGCGCGACATGGCCCTGAATTTCGGGGTACCGTCCAGGCTAACGGTTATAGCCGAGGGGCTTTCGTCTAAAGCATTAGACAGCATGGTTTGGCCAATTAAAGAGAAGCCGCCTTTGTAGCTAATGTTCTCGCCCAGGTTTTTTACTTTGGCGTTGTTGGTAATAGAAATAAAACGCGGGTAATTTGGCAAGCGGCCAGAGTAGCGGCGCTTGCTCTCGAAATCTAGATTGCCCTGCACAGAATCCTGCAGCACTTCGGGGTAAGAAAGCATTACCAGCTCTGCCGAAAATGCCGCTTTGCTTATATCGAAGTTAAATTCGTTTAGGCGGCACACAATGTCTTTATCGGGGTGGCCGGCGTTGGCCCAG
>JAFADQ010000222.1 GCA_023424725.1 Bacteroidota bacterium | reverse complement strand
TCCTTACCGTACCCGAAATAAAAATTATTGGCCCCGCCGAACTGGCAAGCCAGTTAAATCATTATAACGAAGCTGTTTTAGCAGTTCGCTCTAAACTTCAAGGCGATTTGGATGGTATTTCTGTTCTTCTTTTTTTCGATAAACAAGTAGAATGGATTATCCAGCATTGCATTTCTGAGCGCACCCTGCACCACGAGCAGCTCGCAAAGCTGCGCACTTCTTTGCTTCTAGAGATCAGCAATATTTTAACCGGCGCAATCTTAACTCAATTCTCAGATCTATTGGGAATAGAAGTGCACGGCATGCCGCCCGAGTGCATGGTAGTAACCGAAGATAGGGGAGTAGATGGTATTATCTGCGATATGCCCCCTTGCCAGCCAATTGTATTATCGGTTAAAACAGATTTCCTGGAAAGAGAAATGGTGATAGAATTACCGTTACTCGTGGTTCTCGAAATTGCTTCCTTATCTGCTATCCTTAACACCATAAGGCAAAGAGGAATTTATGAACATAACCTGCTTAAAAAGCCTAATAAGTAAGCTGGCACTAATTACATTCGAGCCAGATTTTATCTGCTAAATTAAAAAATCTGTCGGGCGATAACTAGCTTATGCTAAAGCAAAAACGGCCCCTGCAAATACCTGCAGGGGCCGTTTTTATAGGCGTTATAACCAAAAATCAAATCGTCATTATCTCGGCTTCTTTCTTGCTCAGCAGCTCGTCTATTTTTACAATGTAGTTGTCGGTTAGCTTTTGCACTTTAGCTTCGGCATCCTTTACGGCATCTTCGGCGGTGCCTTCTTTCTGCAATTTGCGCAGCTCGTCGTTAATGTCCTTACGCACGGTGCGCACGCGTATTTTCCCTTCTTCAGTGTCTTTTTTGGCTTGTTTTACCAGGTCGCGGCGGCGCTCTTCGGTAAGTGGCGGCACGTTAAGGCGCACGGCATCGGCTTCTTGCTGAGGGTTTAATCCTAGATCAGAATTACGGATTGCTTTAGTTATTTCGCCCAAAACCTGCTTTTCCCAAGGCTTAATAAGTATAGTGCGGGCATCGGGAGTGCTCACGTTTGCCACCTGAGACAGCGGAGTAGGGTTGCCGTAATAATCTACCCGAAGGCCATCTACCATAGCCGGCGATGCTTTGCCTGCGCGTATTTTGGTAAGCTCCTGCGCCGTAAACTGCAGCGCCTTCTGCATCGATTCTTCTGCCTCGTCGAGGTACATCTTTATTTCTTCCGTCATTACTCTAAAGTATAAAGTAGTAAGTTTAATTTAGGAGTGGCCCGGTTCCAGACCGATTATTACGCCGCAAAAATAACAGTACCGCGCAAAAGGGAAAAATGTTTGGTAATTACAAGCTGCAAAGCCCAAAAATAGGGGCAATTCAGACTAAAACCTCACCCCCGGCCCCTCTCCAAAAGAGAGGGGAGCCTACGCTGCCTTAATCGTCAAAACCAAAGGTTTTGACAACTCTCCTCTCTTTTGGAGAGGGGCCGGGGGTGAGGTTACATTGTTACCAACGTGCCAACATTATCGCCCTGGACAACGCGCAGCAAATTGCCGGGTATGTTCATATCGAACACGATAATAGGCAGGTCGTTTTCTTTGCAGAGGGTAAAGGCCGTCATGTCCATCACGTTAAGGCCTTTCTCGAACACTTCTTTAAAGGTAATGTTGTTGTAGCGAATCGCGTCCGGATCTTTCTCCGGATCGGCGGTGTAAATGCCGTCCACACGGGTTCCTTTCAAAACCACATCGGCCTGTACCTCGATAGCGCGCAAACTTGCCGCAGAATCGGTAGTGAAATACGGGCTTCCGGTGCCGGCGCCAAAAATTACTACTCGGCCTTTTTCCAGGTGGCGCATGGCGCGGCGCTTAATATAAGGCTCGCACACCTGCTGAATATTGATGCCGGACATTAAACGGGTATACACGCCAAGCTTCTCTAGAGCGCTTTGCAAGGCCATGCTGTTAATTACAGTGGCCAGCATGCCCATATAATCGCCCTGCACGCGGTCTATACCAATTATTTCGGCCTGAACTCCTCTGAAAATGTTGCCACCGCCAATCACGATCGCTACCTGCACCTTTGCATCGTAGAGTTTCTTAATCTCCTCGGCATATTGGCTAAGCATTTTTTCGTCTATTCCGTATTGCTTATCGCCCATCAGCGACTCGCCGCTCAGCTTCAGTAGTATCCGTTTGTATTTCACTTTATTTGTTTTGAACTGTTGCTTTTTTGTTTCGGACCTTTGTTTTAAGATCCGGTTAGCCGTTTTCTGGCTTTAGAACTGGTTGCTGTTTGTTACTTGTTGAAGTTCCCTTCTTTGCTTCCGTGGTCTGGGTCTTCACAGACAACCTTGCTTCTTTGGCATTTCGGTTTGTGAAGGCACAGACCGAGGTGACGGAATTTTTGTGTTCTTTGTCTGAATTCGGATTTTTTGGGATTTGCTAATGTTAATTGGATTAGGGTCTGACACATGTAAAATCGGCCTTAACAGCTTCAGAACCAGGTTGCTGTAATCCTAAAAATCCAACTAATCCCGAAAATCCTAATTCAAACAATTAATTAAAACTGCACCAGCACCGCATTCTTTTCTACGTTTTGGCGCAGGCTTACTTTTATGCTTTTGATGATGCCGTCGCCCGGCGATTTCAATATATTTTCCATTTTCATGGCTTCGAGCACCAAAATCGGGTCGCCTTTTTTCACTTCCTGGCCTTCGGTAACTTTTATGTCTACAATAAGGCCGGGCATTGGTGCTTTTATATCCAGCACTTTGCTGCCGCCGGCATCGCCCATTCCGAGCTTCTGCAATAACAGATCGAGCTCGTCTTTTAGTGTAACCGTGTGCAGATGGCCGTTTATTTTTAGCGTGTAGGTTTTGGTGGCCGCATCTGCGCTTACTACTTCGGCAGTGTAAGATTTATGCTGATGAAGAATATGATAAATCCCGGGTTTCAGTTCAGAAAGATCCCATTCAAAAGGTGTACCGTCTGCCAGAAAGCCGCCCTGAGAGGGTTCTATCCGGATGGTTTTATCTTTGCCTAAAGTTGCCTGCAACATCCTGAGTGGTTTTGGGGCCTAAAGTTAGTATAAATCGGCCCAAATTTCAGAACTTGTAGCACGATTATTAAAAAGCAGTATGCCAAAGAACCTTATTCCTGTTATTGCGGCCAGTTTTAGTCTGGTTTTTTCTGTTTCCTGTTCTACTTCTAAAACCAGCGCCAACCAGCAGGCTGCGGAGGCCAATTTAGGCATTACCACAACCCAACAGCCCGCGGTGGTGGCCATTCAGCAGCCGCCTTACCAGCCCTCGGCTACAATGGTGCACGACCTTATTAATACGCGCCTCGAAGTTAGTTTCGATTGGGAAAAGCAATATTTGCACGGCCTGGCCACGCTTACCTTAAAGCCTTATTTTTATCCGCAGACAGAACTGGTGCTCGATGCCAAAGGGTTCGATATACATTCTATAAACCTGCAGAAGCCAAAAAACACCCCGTTACAGTATAACTACGACGGCCGCAAACTTACCATTCAGCTCGATAAAGAATACACCCGCCACGAGCAGTTTGTAATAGAAATAGATTATACCGCCAAACCAAACGAGCTGGAGGATACCGATAAAGGCGATGGAGCACCCATCCGCGAAGAAAAAGGACTCTACTTTATAAACCCGCTCGGCACCGAAGAAGGCAAACCGCAACAGATCTGGACACAGGGCGAAACCCATGGCAGCTCTGCCTGGTTCCCGACGATAGACCAGCCAAACGAGCGCATGACTCAGGATATTTACATGCGTGTAGATAAAAAATATACCACCCTGAGCAACGGTACTTTAATGTACAAACGCGAAAACGCCGACGGCACCCGCACCGATTACTGGAAAATGGAGCTGCCACACGCGCCATATTTAACTATGATGGCCGTTGGCGAATTTGCCGTGGTGAAAGATAAGTGGCGCAATCTGGAGGTGAATTACTATGTAGAGCCAAAGTACGAAAGCACCGCGAAGCAGATTTTCGGCAACACACCCGAAATGATGGAGTTTTTCTCTCAGAAGCTTGGCGTTGATTACCCGTGGGATAAATACTCGCAAATCGTGGTGCGCGATTTCGTTTCCGGAGCCATGGAAAACACCACCGCCTCGGTTTTTATGGAAGCGGTGCAGGCCGATGCCCGAGAATTGTTAGATGAGAATTGGGACGGAATTATCGCGCACGAACTTTTTCACCACTGGTTTGGCGATTATGTAACCTGCGAAAGCTGGGCTCAGTTGCCGCTTAACGAGTCGTTTGCCGATTACTCCGAAATGCTGTGGGCCGGCCACAAATACGGGCCAGACGCGGCCGCTTTCGAGCAGCAAAACGGGTTATACAGTTACCTGGCCGAGTCGCAGTACAAGCAGGTTCCGCTTATTCGCCACCACTACCACGCCCCCAACGATATGTTCGATAGCCACAGCTATGCTAAGGGCGGGCGCATACTGCACATGCTGCATAAATTGGTCGGAGATGAGGCCTTTTTTGCCTCTCTCAGCCTGTATCTAAAAAAACACAAGTTCTCATCGGTAGAGATAGACGAGCTGCGCATGGCCTTTGAGGATGTAACCGGGCAGGACATGAAGTGGTTTTTCGATCAGTGGTTTCACACGCCCGGCCATCCGGTGTTAAATGTGAGCCATTCGTATGCCAACGGAAAAATTACGGTACATGTGCGCCAGCTGCAGGATACCACAAAAGCTACCGTGTATAAATTGCCACTGCAAATTGCCTGGTGGGAGGGAAGCAAGCGCCAGGTTCAGCCTGTTACCATCTCCAAAACTTCAGAGACTTTTACCTTTGATGCCGCCGCCCGGCCCGATCTGGTTTTGTTTGATGCCGAACAACAACTTCTGGCCGAAGTAACCCACGAAAAAACCGACACCGAGCTTATTTTTCAGCTAAAAAACAGCAACCTGTACGCGCCAAAATCGGAGGCGATACAAAAACTTTCTTCTAAACTTACCAACCCCGAAGCGCGCCAGGCAATCCTTGCTACCATAAATAATCCGTTTCACGAGCTCCGCAGCGAAGCCATACAGGCATTTGCCAATTACAAAGGCGATGGAAGCGAGCAAATAGCTGCAGCCCTCGAAAAAGTGGCCACCACAGACAAAAAGCGCCCTGTAAGAGCCGTAGCCATAGAAGTTTTATCTACCATTTCTGAAAATCCCAAGTACGTTAAAATTTATCAGGCCGGCTTGCAGGATAGCTCTTATTCGGTTATTGCGGCGTCGGCCCAGGCGCTTGTGGCCACCAATTCTACCACCGGATTAACACAGATAGAGGCCCTCGAGGACAGTGAAGTAAGCCAGATTACGGTAGCCGTTGCCAATTACTACGCCGAAGCCAACACGCCCGGCAAACAGCCCTGGTTCGAGAACCAGATAAAGAAAGCAGAAACCGCCGGCCACTCGGGTACGCTTTTCGGGGTGCTGCAAGATTATGGCAAGTATTTAATGAAACAAGATGCCGCCGCTCAGCAACGCGCCGTTCCGCAACTGGCCAATCTTGCCAAAACAGCCGATAAATATTATGTGCGCATTACCGCCTACCAGGCGCTGAGCCTTTTGGACGAAACAGAAGGCCTTAAAAAGTTGAAAAAGGAAATTCGCGACACAGAGAAAGACCCGCGCCTGCAGCGGTTTTACCAGCAGATGCAATAATTTTTGGCCCTTGCAGCCTGATAATCAGAAAGTATTTGCCTTTTGCACATAAATTCCGATAAAAAAAGTAAAGAAATATTTGACGGGTAAAAAAAACAGTCTAATTTTGCATCTCCATTGAAAAAGGCAACGCCGCAAAGCAGCCGGTTTTAATGGTCGTTCTTTAGAAAACTGAATACCAAAAATTTTTTGGGGAGATACATGAGTGGCCAAAGTGGACAGACTGTAACTCTGTTGTCGTAAGACTTCGCAGGTTCGAATCCTGCTCTCCCCACAAAAAAAGTTGGCAGCAAGCAGGTTGTTAGTTTGCAGTTGTAAAACTGAGAACCGTATACTGCAAACTGCTAACTGAAATGCGGGAGTAGCTCAGCTGGTAGAGCGACAGCCTTCCAAGCTGTAGGTCGCGGGTTCGAACCTCGTCTCCCGCTCAATAAATAGTTTTGAGTTGCGCGTTTAGTGTTTTGATTTATTTTACAAACTCGAAACCCAAAACCCGAAACTCGCAACAAAAAAAACGCCGTTGTAGCTCAGTGGTAGAGCACTTCCTTGGTAAGGAAGAGGTCGGCAGTCCGATTCTGCTCAACGGCTCAAAGAATGAGAGGTAAGATGTAAACGTAATTGCGCTATCGGCGGGAAATGCGGTTTGCTTCTCGCCTTTTACGCGTACCTTTACATTCTTAAAAACAACTCAATCTAATTAACTTAACTTCTTACTGAATAAAACAATGGCTAAAGAACAATTCGACCGGTCCAAGCCGCACGTTAACATCGGCACAATCGGTCACGTTGACCACGGTAAAACTACTTTGACGGCTGCTATCACTACTGTTTTGGCTGGCAAAGGTCTTGCATCACTTCGCGACTTCTCTTCAATCGACAATGCTCCTGAAGAAAAAGAGCGTGGTATCACGATCAACACATCTCACGTAGAGTACGCTACAGAAAACCGTCACTATGCACACGTTGACTGTCCTGGTCACGCTGACTATGTGAAGAACATGGTTACTGGTGCTGCCCAGATGGACGGTGCTATTCTTGTGGTAGCTGCTACCGATGGTCCTATGCCACAGACGCGCGAGCACATCCTTCTTGCCCGTCAGGTAGGTGTTCCAGCTCTTGTTGTGTTCATGAACAAAGTAGACATGGTAGACGATCCGGAGCTTCTTGAGCTTGTAGAGATGGAAATCCGTGAGCTTCTTTCTTTCTACGAATTCGATGGCGATAACATTCCTGTAATTCAGGGTTCTGCTCTTGGTGCGCTTAACGGCGAAGCAAAGTGGGTTGCAACCGTAGAAGAGTTGATGAATGCGGTAGATAGCTATATTCCGATTCCTGCCCGTCTTACAGATCTTCCTTTCCTTATGCCTGTTGAAGACGTATTCTCGATCACTGGTCGTGGTACTGTTGCAACTGGCCGTATCGAGCGTGGTGTAATCAACTCTGGCGAGCAGGTTGATATCCTTGGTATGGGTGCTAAAGACAACTTGAAATCAGTAGTAACTGGTGTTGAGATGTTCCGTAAGATCCTTGACCGTGGTGAAGCTGGCGACAACGTAGGTCTGCTTCTTCGTGGTATTGAAAAAGACGATATCCGTCGTGGTATGGTTATTTGCAAGCCAGGTTCTGTTAAGCCGCACGCTGAGTTCAAAGCTGAGGTTTACGTACTAAGCAAAGAAGAAGGTGGACGTCATACTCCATTCTTCAACAAGTACCGTCCACAGTTTTATCTGCGTACTACAGACGTTACAGGCGAAATCGTTCTTCCGGAAGGTGTAGAAATGGTTATGCCAGGCGATAACATCACAATTACTGTGAAGCTTATCTCTAAAGTAGCAATGGAAAAAGGTCTTCGTTTCGCTATCCGCGAAGGTGGCCGTACAGTAGGTGCTGGTCAGGTTACTGAAATTCTTGACTAATTACTGAATAAAAATAAAATGCGCCTTTAAGAAATTAAAGGCGCATTTATTTTGTACCTAATCAAGCCTCCGGCGAAATTTTATCGCCAGATAGGATGCTTAGTGAGAATTTATTATTATCTTTGCGCTCCCAAACATGGGCAAGTGCAAAATACGGGTGTAGTTCAAGGGTAGAATAGCGGTCTCCAAAACCGTTGATGGGAGTTCGAATCTCTCCACCCGTGCAATAAACGACAGATCTAACCATAAGTTTTAGGATGGATAAGGTAAAAGGATATTTAAACGAAACGATAGAGGAGCTCCGGTACAGGGTTACCTGGCCAACATATCTTTCGCTACAGAAAAGCTCAGTAATGGTGCTTATAGGTTCCCTTATATTTGCTTTGGTAGTAGGGGCTATGGACTTTGCATACGATAAGTCCCTTACCTTTTTCTACGATTCCTTTTAATCTGACCTCTTATGGCTGATTTAAAATGGTATGTAGTTCGTGCAGTTAGCGGACAGGAAAAAAAGGCGAAAACGTATCTTGAGAATGAGATCTCTCGCCAGCACCTGGAAGATGTAATTCCGGAGGTGTTGATTCCTGCAGAGAAAGTATATGAAATGCGCAATGGTAAAAAGCGCGTCCGCGAAAGAAGTTTCTTTCCAGGTTATATTCTGATCAATGCAGATTTAGCGCATGGCGAAATAGAACACCTTATTACCAGCATACCTGGTGTTATTGGTTTTCTGGGAGCAGGCGAAGGCCAGGCAGCTAAGAAACCGGTGCCACTGCGTGCAAGTGAGGTAGCCCGTATTATGGGAACAGTAGACGAGATAGACGAGCAGCAGGAAGTGCTGGATACTCCGTTTATAAAAGGCGAAACTGTAAAAGTGATGGATGGGCCGTTTAACGGATTTACCGGCACGATAGAGGAAATATTTGAAGAAAGAAGAAAACTGAATGTAATGGTGAAGATCTTCGGGCGGAATACGCCGGTAGAGCTTAATTACATGCAGGTTGAAAAAGAATCTTAATCCGCGCAGCTTCCATGCGCCCTAAGAGATATATACAATAACATTACCGCTTATCATCAAATTGATAGGCACCAGAAAATCAAATCATGGCTAAAGAAATAAAAGGCTATCTGAAACTGCAGGTGAAAGGTGGGGCCGCAAATCCCTCTCCGCCAATTGGTCCGGCTCTTGGTTCCAAGGGTCTGAACATTATGGAATTCTGTAAGCAGTTCAACGCCCGTACCCAGGACAAACCAGGTCAGGTGCTGCCGGTTCTAATCACGATCTATGGCGATAAGTCATTCGATTTCGTGATCAAGACGCCTCCTGCCCCAATATTGCTGATGGAAGCGGCAAAAATTAAAAGCGGATCGAAAGAGCCAAACCGTAATAAAGTAGGTTCGGTAAGCTGGGATCAGATCCGCACAATTGCGGAAACCAAAATGGCTGATCTTAATGCATTCCAGATTGAATCTGCAATGAAGATGGTTGCTGGCACTGCCCGCAGCATGGGTATCACTGTTTCAGGAACTGCTCCCTGGAGCGAATAATTACACGCAAGATGGCCAAAGTAAGTAAAAAACGTAAAGAAGCGCTTGCCAAAGTAGACCTTACAAGGGAATACGCATTGGCAGAGGCTGCAAACCTTGTGAAGGAAATTACCTACACAAAGTTCGATTCTTCAGTAGATATAGATGTGCGCCTGGGTGTAGACCCTCGTAAAGCAGATCAGATGGTGCGTGGCGTAGCCACATTACCTCACGGAACCGGTAAAGAAATTAAGGTGTTGGCTCTGGTAACTCCAGATAAAGAGCAGGAAGCTCTTGACGCCGGCGCAGATTTCGTAGGTCTTGACGAATATATCGCAAAGATCGAAAAAGGCTGGACTGATATCGATGTGATCATCACTATGCCGGCGGTAATGGCAAAGGTAGGCCGTCTTGGCCGTATTCTTGGGCCCCGCAACCTGATGCCAAATCCGAAGGCTGGTACCGTAACAACAGATGTTGCTAAAGCTGTGAAAGAAGTGAAAGCTGGTAAAATCGACTTTAAAGTTGACAAAACCGGTATCATTCATGCCTCTATTGGCAAGGTTTCTTTCGCGCCTGAACAATTAGTAGAAAATGCCGCTGAGCTGATCTCTGTGCTTTCTAAGTTAAAGCCATCTTCAGCTAAAGGCACATATTTCAGAAGTATCACGGTTTCCAGCACTATGAGTCCTGGTATAGCCATTGATAAATCAACAGTAGCAGGAGTATAATCATGACGAGGGAAGAAAAATATCAGATTGTTGAAGAACTTAGCGAAAAATTCGCGAATACCAGTTTCTTTTACATTACAGATGCCTCGGAAATGACCGTGGCTCAGATCAACAAGTTTCGCAGGATGTGCTTCGAGAAAGGCATGGAGTATAAAGTGTATAAAAACACTTTAATTCGTAAAGCGCTCGATACATTACCAAGCGATACCACAGGTATGGATGCCGCACTGAAAGGATATTCAGGTATATTGTTTTCTTCAGAGTCTGGCAGCGCCCCTGCCCGTTTACTGAAAGATTTCTACAAAGCGAATCCTCCTAAAGGTAAAAACGATCCTAACAAACCAGCTTTAAAGGGTGCTTACATCGATACCGATCTATTTATCGGTGCAGATCAGCTGGAAACCCTAAGCAGCATTAAATCTAAAAACGAGCTTATTGGCGAAGTTATTGGATTGCTACAGTCACCTGCTAAAAATGTTATATCAGGCCTTAAAGGTTCTGGTAACAAGCTGGCAGCTTTATTACAGACACTTTCTGAGAAATCAGAATAAAATATTTAACCACACTTTTTTTAAAATTTATTACAACAATGGCAGATTTAAAAGCATTCGCTGAGCAGTTAGTTAACCTGACTGTAAAAGAGGTAAACGAACTCGCAGCGATCCTTAAAGACGAATATGGTATAGAGCCTGCAGCAGCAGCTCCGATGATGATGGCTGGCGGTGCTGCCG
>JAFADQ010000161.1 GCA_023424725.1 Bacteroidota bacterium | reverse complement strand
TCTTTCCTTAACCCGGTGGTTTCGCCGGAAATAATAGCTGTTGGCACTGTGCTGAAAGCCGGACGGAAATTGTTTTTTACCGAAGCCGAAATTTATGTTGCAGAGGGCAGAAAAATGGTGCTCGCAGGTAAGGCTTCGGCTACAATGGCGGTTATTAATCCGGAACAGGTGAAAAGAAAAACGGGAACCGAAGAATGAGATCTGTAGCAGAAGCGCTTCGTAATGCCTTGCCTTTTCAGCCGACAACTGACCAGGCGCAACTGTTTGGCAAGCTGGAAGAGTTTATGAAAGCGCCCGACCATAGCCGTTCTGTTTTTATGCTGAAGGGCTACGCCGGAACCGGAAAAACCACCGCCGTAAGCGCCCTGGTGAAAATACTGCCCGAGTTTGGCTACCAAACCGTGCTGATGGCGCCCACCGGCCGCGCGGCAAAAGTAATGTCGCTGTATTCGGGCAAACCGGCCTACACAATTCACAAAAAAATTTACTGGCAAACGTCTAATCCGTATTCCGAAGGTCTGTCGTTCGAGCGGCAAAAAAATAAGCAAACCAAAACCGTTTTTATTATCGATGAGGCCTCTATGATCTCTGACGATAAAGCTTTTGGCGAGCATGGCCTGCTGGAAGACCTGGTAGAATATGTGTTTGAAAAAGGATCGAACCGGTTGCTTTTGGTTGGCGATATGGCGCAGTTACCGCCGGTGGGGCAGGCGCTCAGCCCATCGCTAAACCCCGATTATATGCGCCACACGTTGCATTGCGATGTAAGCCAGATAGAATTAAAACAGGTAATGCGGCAGGGGCAGGAATCAGGGATTCTGATAAACGCCACCAATTTGCGAAACGAGCTTACTAACCCGGCGCCGCAACCGGCTTTCAGCACCAAACCGTTTCGGGATATTTACCGCATGACGGGCGAGCGCCTGGAAGACGGTTTGCGCTATGCCTACAACAAATTCGGGACGGAAGATACGGTGGTAATTTGCCGCTCTAATAAAAACGCGAACCTATATAACCAGCACATTCGCAGCCAGATACATTTCACAGAAAGCGAAATAGGAGTGGGCGATCTGATTATGATCGTGAAGAACAACTATTTTTGGCTGCCCAAAGAATCGGGCGCGGGATTTCTGGCAAACGGCGATTTCGCGGAGATCACTAAAATTATCACCTTCGAGGAGATGTATGGTTTCCGGTTTGCAACCGTTCGCTTAAAACTGGTAGACTTTCCGGATGTGCAGGAGCTGGATGTTAAAATAATTTTAGATACGCTGCACAGTCCGTCGCCGGCTTTGCCGCCCGCCGATAATAACAAACTGTACGCCGAGGTTTTAAAAGATTACGAAGATCTGAGCACTAAAAAAGAGCGTACCGCAGCCGTAAAAGCCAACCCGTATTTAAATGCGCTTCAAGTAAAATTTGCCTATGCCATAACCTGCCATAAAGCACAGGGCGGCCAATGGAAAGCCGTTTTTGTAGACCACGGATATTTAAAAGATGAACCTGTAAACGATGAGTTCGTGCGATGGCTGTATACGGCTGTTACCAGGGCTTCGGAAGAGTTGTTTCTGGTGAATTTTAACCCGGCTTTTGTAACAGATTAGCCATTTAGTTTCCGGATTACCATACACGGATTTCCGGCCGCGAAAACATCCGTGGGAATATCTTTTGTAACCACGCTTCCGGCGCCAATTACCGATCTGTCGCCAATAGTTACCCCCGGACAAATTATTGCGCCGCCGCCAACCCACACATCTGTTCCTATAACAACCGGCTTGGCTAATTCAAGGCCGCGGGCCCTTTCTGTATAATCCATTGGGTGTGTGGCGGTATAAATCTGCACGTTAGGGCCAAATAAGGTACGGCTGCCAATGTGCACAACGGTTGCATCCAGCACAACACAGTTAAAGTTAAAAAACACATTTGCGCCTGTAATAATGTTGTTACCGTAATCGCAGTAAAACGGTGGTTGCAGCCACAGGTTTTCTCCGGCGCGCGGAAGCAATTTCCGGATAATTTCAGCGCGTTCTTCGGGTTGGTCTTCTGCGGTTTCATTTAGCTTTTTAATCAGCATCCGGGCATGCTGCCGTTCCTTGGTTAATTCAGCATCAAGCGGGTTATACAATTCGCTTTGCAGCATTTTTTCTTTTTCCGTTTTCATACTTGCTTGTATGAAGAATTAAAGAAAAGGTTGCCCGTAAATATTCAATCTTTTTGGTTATCAAGGCCACAAAAATGGCCCCCGCAGCCTGACTTTTTTAAATTGAGCAAATGGCCTTTAACACAACATTAACATCAGTCCGGAATTTGTTTTTGTATCTTGCGTAGCAAAACAACTAAACCACATTGGTACGTATGAAAAAAGCTCTTTTATTTAGTTTGTCTTTAGCACTGTCTGTATCAGTTGCTTCTGCCCAAAATAAACCTGCCGCTAAGGCCGCCGCGCCCACCGAGCAGACGGTAAAAGTTGCCGGCCCGAATATAACTTTCGAAACAACAAAATTCGATTTTGGCACTGTAACCGAGGGCGATAAAGTAGAGCATACTTTTAAGTTTAAAAATAACGGCACCGAGCCGCTCATATTATCTAATGTGCAAACCACCTGCGGCTGCACCGTGCCCCAATGGCCTAAAGACCCAATTTTGCCTGGCAAAACCGGCGAAATAAAAGCAAGCTTTAATACCACGGGCAAAGGCGGACAACAAAACAAAGTGGTAACCATTATTTCTAATGCCAAAGAAGGTAATACCCAGGTTTCGCTAAATGGCAATGTACGCACCAAAGCCGCTGCAGCCGGCGCGCCTGCAAAAACCGGCCACGAAGGTCATAATCATTAATTTAATTTTTCGCTTTTTGTAAACCAAGGCGAAACACATAAAAAAAGCCTGCTCCGAAAACTCCGGAGCAGGCTTTTTTTATGTGCAGATTTTTTATCCTTTGGCAATGCCGTAGGCCAGCGCGCACCAGCCTAAAATAAGCAGCACGCCACCAATGGGTGTAATTGCGCCCAGCCAGGTTTTGCCGGTAAGGCAAAGCAGATATAACGTTCCTGAAAAAATAACGGTGCCCCAAATAAAGAAATGCCCGCTTAGGTTCATATACCTGTGGTGGCCAAAATTTGCCACGATAGCAACCAAAACCAGGGCAAAGGCATGGTAAAAATGGTAGCGGCTGGCCGTTTCGAAAGTTTCTACGCGGTTGGTGGCAACCAGCATGGCTTTAAGCGCGTGCGCGCCAAAAGCGCCAATGGCAACTGCCAGGGCGCCCATTATAGCGCCGGTAATTACGAAAAATTTATCTGGGTTAATCGGCATTTGTATAAGCTCTTTCTCCAAAAATTCCGCTTCCTATGCGCACCATGGTGCTGCCCGCGGCAAGCGCTGTTTTGTAATCGTGGGTCATTCCCATCGAAATTTCTTCAAAATTAGCAGCTCCCGAGAAATATTCGGTCTTTATG
>JAFADQ010000144.1 GCA_023424725.1 Bacteroidota bacterium | reverse complement strand
CCATTGGGCGGCAGTAAAGGCGGCAAATGGTCTAAAGTCCGCAACACCTACATTATATTTTTGGTGGCAGGGCTTTGGCATGGCGCAAACTGGACTTTTATTATTTATGCACTCCTAAATGCCACATATTTTTTACCGCTATTGCTAACCAGCAAAAACAGATTTCATAAAGGCGTTGTTGCCGCAAACAGCTTTTTACCTACTGCCCGCGAATTTGCTTTTATGCTGTGTACGTTTGGGCTTACCATGGTTACCCGCGTATTTTTCAGGGCCGAAACCGTACAGCAAGCATTCCAGTACTTAAGCGGGCTTTTTACACCGGGTTTATTTAGTTTCCCAAGGCTTTCGGGCATGCAAAATGCCGATTTGCTGATTGTGCTCGTATTTATTGCGATACTGATTACTACAGAATGGATGAGCCGGAAAAAAGAATTCGTATTTGAAAATATTTACCGGAAAAGCATTTTGGCCCAGGCATTAACTATTACCATTTTGGTTAGCGCGCTGTTGTTATTTACCGGCCGGCAACAAGAGTTTATTTACTTCCAGTTTTAGCGCCAGAAATGAGAAAGTACCTTAAAACAATAGCTTTATTTTTGGCAACTATTTGCCTGGCTATAGTGGGTATATCTTATCTGCAGCCGGTTTTATTCAGGATTTTCCCGAGCGATTTGCAGCGCCCCCTGGTTATTAACCAGGTTTTAACCAACAAAAAAACCAGCCCCGACATGGTTATTTTTGGCAACAGCAGGGTAATGTTTGGTATAAATGCAAAAACAATTGCTGCCGGAATAGCGCAAACCGGCGGCAGTTACGAAGCAGTAAATTTGGCGGGTGCCGACCAGGACATTTTTGAATCGAGTTACTACTATGCTTTGGTAGATAGTCCGGTTAAAGTAGTGGTACAGTTTACGACTGCAGGCTTTTTAGCCCGCGATTCGGATCATAAGATAGAAGACTATAAATGCATACCTATGTACCTGGGCGGCTACCGGATAAATACCCAAACCGAAACTCTTTTACCAAATTACAACCCCTACTTTAACCGGCCCGAAATGGTAAACCTTTTCGAAGCCCGAAGCTACATCCGGTCGTATATCTTTACCTTTCTACAAGCTTTTTTCGATAACGAGCCAAAAGACCTTTCCCGGAGCCGCAGTCTTTATTTTCCGCATATTTATGAGTCGGATAAAAGCCCTGATTACCCGGTTCAGGAATATAACTGCGGCAAATTTAAACCCACAGAAACTCCGGCTAAAAAGTTTGCATTCCTGAAAAAAGTATCGGCATATTTCAGCAAAAAAAACATACAGTATATTGTGGTTTTTATGCCCGTAAATACAGACGAATGCAAAGATGCGCACAAGTACGCGGCAAAATATAGTGAGCAATTAAAACAGAAAACAGGAATTGCAGTAATAGACTTAACAGGTTTCTTGCCCTCTCCGGAATATTATTACGATGCCTTTCACATGAATAAAAAAGGAGCAGAAATAGTATCGGCAGAGGTTGCGAAACAATTAAACCTTATTATTAATCCGGAAGAAAAGAGCTCTGGTAAAACCGTTTCTGAATATGTAGAACAATAAAAGTAACGCGAGAAATTTTAAGATGTGATACGATTAGCAATTAACAAAAACCAACTGCATTTATAACGCAGATTTGCACCTAAACATGTTAAGGGAAACTGAATTAAGCAGCTTACCTTGCAAAAAATCTGAGTAAAAACCTGCCAATGAAAACATCACAAAAGCTTTGGGCAATTAGTTTTATGGCAGTTATTCTTATTCCAAATATGGTTTCTATAATTGCTGGTAAAGAGTCTTTCCCGTATACAAATGCGCCCATGTTCGCGCATTACATTGGGCCGGGAACCAACTTTTACGACGTAAAATTTATTGCCGCAGATGGCAAAAAACAAGTGCAGGTTTTCCCTTCTTATGGTGCTACAAATTATTACGGCCACCTGAAAGAAATGCGGTTTTTCTTCAGCAAAATTTACGGGCCAGCCGAGCCTGCCTCACCGTTTGGCTATTTCCAAAACGATACTCCGGAAAAATTAGAACAAAGACTTACAAAATTCTTTATCGCTTATTTTCCTTATACCGATTCTGCTTTAGTAACACCCGAAATTATACGTTTAGAAATAGAGCAATACAACCACCAAAATAAGTTTCTCTCTGCGCATGAAATAGGGTATTACGATTTGCAAAAAAAGCGCTTTTACCACACCTGGAAACCAGACACGAAGTGACCGGGGCAAGTGCTTTTTTTAACCACCTTTTGTTTTCTAAAACCAGGTTTCATGCGCTTGGTTTTTTACGGATCGTGCTGGTTTATAGCATGGCTCCTGGCCGGCTAAATGTAAATTCGGTTACCGACAACGACAGAGGCTATGTAAATTGGGCGGTTGATGCCGTGCACGAACCCGGCTTGCTTATTAAGCTATTGGGCGCGCCATTTCCGGTTCCGGCAGAATGGGCTACTGAGCTTTCTGTTGCTTATTTTGTGGTAGCTGCCTTTGCTATTACGGGGCTTTTTTGCAGGCCTGCCCTGCTTGCTTTTGGTTTAGCTACTATTTATTTGGCCGGTATAGATGCAGCCAGAGGCCTTTTCGATCATCAGGTTAGTTTTACATCGCAGGTAATTCTGATACTTGCATTCGCGCCTGGGGCAACCGCTATTTCGTTAGACAGGTTTATAAAATGGAGCTTTAAAAAAAACCGCCCCGAAGGCTCGCTATGGCAATATTTGCTTGGGCCTGCTGTTCCTGTTTGGGGGCTACGTACCATTTTAATTTTGCTGGGTTGCACTTACTTTGCGGCAGGTTTTTCTAAAGTTAGATACGGCGGTTTAAAGTGGGCCGACGGCCATACACTTTCTCATTATCTGGATGGTAGCGCTCATTCTGGCAGCAGCAATGCCAAGCCCATGTTTATTGGTCCGACCGAGCTACCCGAAGCTTGCAAATGGAAAGACGGTTACGGCATTTATAGCTATTCTTACGGCAATAGGCAAAGCAGCCACTTAAGCAGGCAGGCGGGTAAATTTATAGCTGCTCATAAACCATTAATTATCGGGGCTTCGGTAGCGACTGTGCTATTTCAGCTTGCCGGTATTTTGCTACTGCTGGCAAACGGCTGGGTACGAATACTCTATTTATTACTTGCTATTTTAATGCATAAAACTATCGGGGTGCTTATGGGTCTCCCCTTTCCTGATTATCAGATAGTTTGCTTTTTGCTTCTGGATTGGCGCTGGATATGTTTTAAGCTCAGGCCATAACCTTAAAATATTAATAACTGATGTTACTCAAAAATAATGACAGGAGCTTCGCAAGTTAGTTTTACCTCGCATTGCCCTCAGGGCAATTCTCCCGCCGTGAGAAATGCCCTGCGAAGGTGAAAAAATGCTGTATCTGGAGCGAACTGTCATTTCTGCTTAAGACCATGTTTAAAATTTCTTTTCGGAGTCGAAAATCATTGATTCATGTCGTTGCGAGCGATAGCGCGGCAATCGGGTTCTGATGAAGGTGTTTTTGCAGCTTATAGCCGGGTTACGAGCAAAAAAACATCTGATGTCAGGCTCCGGAATCGATGATTTGCAGATAGAAACAGAAAATTTAAACAGCCTCTAACATCAGTTACTTAAAATACTTTTCGTAGCGTCTGTCTTCGCTGCTGTTCCACTCTTCGGCTAACGATTGCTCCGAGATTTGGGTGGCCGGCTCTATCGCCGCAGTTTTGCTTTCTTTAATAGCCTTTATAAAATCAAGTTTGTTAAGAAAAGCCTTTAGCCTGGATACGT
>JAFADQ010000050.1 GCA_023424725.1 Bacteroidota bacterium | reverse complement strand
CTCGGTCTGTGCCTTCACAGACCGAATTTGGTGCGTGATAACCTTATTTTTGGCCCCTGCAGGTGGTCTGTGAAGGCACAGACCATGGAAACAGAAATAAGTTTAGGGTAAAATGCAACGCAACCTTGTGCCCGAAAGCCAAAACTGCCAACCTATATGTTATCTTTGCAAAGTGAGAATAGGAATTATTTTTGGCGGACCCTCCCGCGAGCGTGAAATTTCTTTTGCGGGTGGCCGCACCGTTTACGACAACCTCGATAAAACCCTTTTCGAGGCCATTCCGGTATTTGTAGATAGCCTCGGGCGCTTTATCCTGCTGGATTGGCAATATATTTACAAAGGCACCATCCGCGATTTTTACCCGCCCGCGGCTTCTTTGCCTGCCTCCAAACACGGTTTTCAGATCTATATAGAGTCGCTTGGGCAGCTATCAGACTCAGAATTAGAGCAAATCGCTGCGCAGGTTGGCCGCCCAATTCAGCTTCATCAGTTTAAAGATTACTTCGATCTGGCTTTCCTTACCCTGCACGGCCCTTACGGCGAAGACGGCAACATACAAGGCTTGCTGGAGTGGTACAATATACCCTACACCGGATCCGGAATTTTGCCCTCCGCCATCGGGATAGACAAAGTGGCGCAACGCACCTTGCTGCAAACCAGCGGTTTCCGCAACCCTAAAGTAGATATTATTAATGCTGCCGACTGGGAAAAACAGGGCAACAGAGAGCAATTATTCGATAATTTAAAAGAAAAACTGGGCCTGCCCCTGGTGATAAAAGCGCCGCACCAGGGCTCGTCTATCGGCGTTTCTATTGTGCGCAACAATAGTTTTACCGAGTTTGAGGCCGCCGTAGAAAAAAGCTTCTTTAAGAAAACTTACCGCGTCGCCGATTGGAACAAACTTAATCTTCAGCAAAAAGTACAGAGTCTGCGCCAGCTCGTAGATATCCGCGAAGGAATTGGCATGCCGGTTTTACTGCAGGGCGAAGAGATCTTTCATCCGGAAGAATTGCTGCAAAAGCTGGAAGAAAAATTATCTGCTAACGAAGCAGAAGAAGTAATTCTAACCAATGTGCACAACGAGGCGCAGGTGCTGGTAGAAAGCTTTATTTCGGGCAAAGAATTTTCGTGTATTGTGGTGCAGAACGAAGCCGGCGAACCGGTAGCGCTACCGCCTACCGAGATCATAAAAGGCAACGACGTTTTCGATTACCGCTCTAAATACCTGCCCGGCCTGAGCCGCAAAGTAACGCCCATAGATTTGCCGGTAGAGCAGATCAGGGAAATCCGGAAAGATTGCGAACGCTTATTTAAAGCCTTTAATTTTAATGTGTATGCCCGGTTAGATGGGTTTATTACGGCCGGAGGCGAAGTTTTTCTGAACGACCCGAACACTACCTCGGGCATGTTGCCCAGCTCATTTTTCTTTCATCAGGCTGCCGAAATCGGGTTAAATCCTTCACAGTTTTTAACGTATATTATCCGCACATCGCTTGCCGAGCGTATTAAAAGCGGTAAACAAACCCACACGTTGCGGCAGTTGCTTGCCAAATTAGATACCTCAATAGACGAGCAGCACAAGCACGAACACGATAAGGTGCGCGTGGCCGTTATTATGGGCGGTTACAGTTCCGAGCGCCATATTTCTGTAGAAAGCGGCCGGAATATTTACGAAAAACTATCCTCATCTGCTAAATACGAGCCCGTTCCGGTGTTTTTAACAGGCAACGCGCAAGAGCACAAACTTTACCAAATTCCGGTAAATATGATGCTGAAAGACAATGCCGACGATATTAAGGAGCGCATAGAGTTTTACGAAAATGGTGGCGGGCAGCATCCGGTTTTACAAGAAATAACCACAGAAGCCGCCGGAATTACAGCCAAATACACCAACAACGCCATCTGCAAGCCGCAATTGTTGGCGATGTCAGAATTACCGGAACTAGTAGATGTCGTTTTTATCGCGCTGCACGGCCGCCCTGGAGAAGATGGCGCTTTGCAGGCCGGGCTCGAGAAATTTAATATTCCGTACAACGGCTCCGGAGTAGAAAGCTCAAGAATTACCATTAATAAGTTCGAAACCAACGAGATACTGGCCGCGCACGGAATACCGGTGGCCAAACACCGCATGGTTAGCCGCCAGGATTGGGATGCTGATAAAGAAACTTTGCTAAACCAACTGGAAGGCCAATTTGGCTATCCGCTTATCGCCAAACCTGCCGACGATGGCTGCAGCTCTGCCGTAAAAAAGATAAAAACCCGCGCCGAACTGGAGGCGTTCGCGCGCATGATCTTCCGCCCCGGCGACGACCTGTTGCTGGAAGAGGCAAAAACACTGGCATTAGGCTATAAAGAGGAGTTTCCGTGCAAGATGGAGTTCCTGGTTGAAGAGCTGATAGGGCCAAACGGCGCGAAGCATTTCCTTGAAATTACGGGTGGCTTATTAACCCGGAAACTGGATAACGGCGAGGTAGAATACGAAATTTTTGAGGCATCCGAAGCGCTGGCATCGGGCGAGGTTCTATCTTTAGAAGAAAAGTTTCTGGCCGGCGAAGGGCAGAATATCACGCCCGCCCGGTATGCGCCAGATCCGGAAACGCGGCAGTTTATTTCCGATCAGGTAAAAGAACATCTAAAGCAGGTGGCGCAAGTACTAAACGTAGAAGGCTACGCCCGGATAGACGCTTTTGTGCGGGTTTACGACGATAACCGCGCCGAAACCATCATCATCGAGATAAACTCATTGCCGGGCATGACGCCTGCCACCTGCATCTTCCACCAAACTTCCATACAAGGCTACAAACCTTACGATTTTATAGACGGCATTCTGGAGTATGGAATGAAGCGGAAAAAAGATATGGCAAACTAACAGAAAAGTTATGTTAATACCCGAGATCCGTAAACGTTTAACTGATTTTGTGCAACTGTGTAAGGCGCACAAAGTGAAGTCGTTATACGTGTTCGGATCTGCTGTTACAGATAATTTTAACCCTGCAACCAGCGATTACGATTTGCTGGTAGATATAGATGAAACCGACCCGATTGAGAAAGGTGAGAAGCTGATTTCGTTGTGGGATAAACTTGAAACAATGTTTCAGCGCAAGGTAGATCTTTTAACAGATGCTTCAATAAAGAACCCGGTTTTGAGGAAAAATATAGACCAAACCAAGATCCTGATTTATGACGGAAACAGCGCGAAAGTACCTGGCTGATATTCTGCGGGCGATAGATTTGGTAGAAGAGTTTACGGCCGGTTTAAAGAATTTTGCCGATTACGAAAATGACCTTAAAACCCAAAGTGCAACCGAAAGGCAACTCGCAATAATTGGCGAAGCGCTTAATAAATTAAAGAAAGCCGAGCCGGAATTGACAATCGAGAACGACAAGCAGATCATTTCTTTCCGCAACCGGCTGTTTCACGCTTACGACAGCATAGACAACACAATTGTCTGGACTATTATTAAGCGGTATTTACCAGCTTTAAAATCGGAAATTAATCGAATTAATTAAATTTATCTCCCTGGGTTAAGGTTAGCCCTTAAGGTAAAATTCGCACTACTCACTACCCAATACTCAATACAAAATAAATGCTTAAAGCAAATACATTTTTAGACGTACTGAAGCACTTGCTCATAATGGGCGTAATTGCCGCGTTATTGTTGCTGGGCTTCTTTTTCGTGTACCTGCCCAACACTACCAACCACGGCGAAACCATTTCGGTGCCCGATGTGGTGGGCATGCAGATGCACGAGCTGGAAGATTTTCTGGGCGAGAAATCGCTGCGCCATTTTATACACGACTCTACCTATAATATTGATAAAAAGCCGTTTGTGGTGCTCACCCAATATCCGCCAAAGGGGTCTAAAGTAAAAGAAGGCCGGAAAATTTATGTTACTGTAAACATGAAAAATCCGCCCAGAATTAAAATGCCCAAACTTATAGACGGATCGGTGAAAAACGCGCAGATGATCTTAAAAAGCTACGACCTGCGCCTTGGCCAGATAACCTATGTGCCCGATCTGCAGCAAAACGCCGTACTAAAGCAGTTGATAAACGGCAAAGAAGTTGCGCCCGGCGAAGAAATCGCAAAAGGATCTACGATAGATCTGGTTGTGGGCGACGGCCTTGGAAACGCCGAATTTGAAACCCCGAATGTGGTAGGCATGCCAGCCGACGAGGCTTCTGTTTTGCTGGCCGGACAAGGCCTGCAGCTGGGCAACATTATGTACGTGCCCAACAGCGGCCAGCCAGATGGCGTAGTGGTAAGGCAAAGGCCGGTGGCAGGGCAGGGCTCGCTTATAAGGGCCGGCGCTATTGTAGATATTTGGGTGTCTGGCACCGAACCGGCAACTATAGAATAATACAAAGTAAAAGTTTACGTTTGGTTGTTGCAGGGCAATATTTGGGCTTTGCAGGTAATTTGGTTCTACAAAACTACAACGCATGAAGAATTTTATTGTACTGCTTATAATGGTATGCTTTGCTATTACTGCAAACGCCCAGAAACTTTATCCGCTTTACGGCGATAAAGACCGGCAGGCTACAGACCCTAAATTCAGTAACCTTAAAATATCTAACCAAGCGCTTTCCCTTCCGTTTTTCGATGATTTTGCCGAGTCGGATGTGCAGCTTAACCCAACCAAATGGATGCCCGGCGGCGGCACATATTTAAACAATACCTACGCCACAGGGCAGCCCTCTAAAAATGTAGTTACTTTTGATGGTTTAAAAGCCAATGGCAGGGCGTATGTAATTGGCGCTACAAACCCCGGCCGTGTAGATACGCTAACCTCCCGGCCGATAGATTTAAGCGGCGTAACCCCCGCCGATTCTCTTTACCTTAGCTTTTTTTATCAGGCAGGCGGACTGGGCGAAGTGCCCGATACCGACGGACAGTTGCTGCTGGAATTTAAGAAAGGAAACAACACAAGTTGGGAAACTTTACCCAGTTTTCCGCCCATAATCGGGTCTGGCGACACTACAGGTTTTAAGCTGGCGATGGTGTATATACCAATTGGCAACAGCACCATTCCGAACCTGTCTTATTACCATGCTAATTTCCAGTTCAGGTTTGTATCGGTTGGTTTTCAGGCCGGCGCCGGCGATATCTGGAACATAGATTACGTGTACCTAAACACCAACCGCCACCGCAACGATACCGTGTTTTTCGATGTGGCGGCCACCAGCCAGCCTACCTCGCTGTTAACTCCTTACACGGCAATGCCCATCCGTCATTATCTTACCAATCCGGAGTCTTTTCATTCAGATAAAATAATTCAGGGCGCGGGTAATCTTAACAGCAGTTTCCGGATCGCGCAATACACCGCATCTGTACGCAACAGGCAGGTGCCCGGCAGCGAGGTTATTATTTTCGACTCTATCCAGAATTTTAACGAGTTTAGCCATTACAACCTGGTTATTCCAAATATGGATTCCACGGTGATAGATAATACAGACCAACCACGGCAGTTGCAGTATGAATTTTACATCGTAAGCCCGGCAGTAGGGCCCGAGCCATACCAATACAGGTTTAACGATACCATACGCCACAGACAGGTACTGAGCAATTATTTCGCATACGACGATGGCACCGCAGAGGCTGCCTACGGGTTACTGGATGCAAAGCAAGCCGCTATAAAATTTACACCCGCCATTCCGGACACGCTAAAAGCCATCGATTATTATATTGTGCCCTTCCGCGACGATATGATAGGGAGCGCGATTACGCTGATGGTGTGGGAAATGGGGCCAGACGGCATGCCATCGCCCGATACAGCTATTTTCAGTCAGGCGGTAAGCATTTCTTATACCGATCTTAACGCCTTTAAAAGGTTTGAGTTGCCGGTGCCTATTCCGGTGTCGGGGCCGTTTTTTATTGGCTGGAAGCAGGTTTTCTCTTCGCGCTTTTTAATTGGGGCCGATATAAATAATAACTCTTCGCAGTTCAGGTTAGTAAATATTGGCGGCGTGTGGCAACCAGAACCCGATACAATAGAAGCATCGCTGATGTTTAGAGCCGTAATGGGAGGAGATCAGTTAGCCAACGCACCCGCGGAGTTGGCGCAAGGCCCCGGCATAAAAGTTTTCCCAAACCCCGGATCTGGTGTGTTTTATTTTAGCGGGCAGGTAGAAGTGGTAGATATGTACGACCAAACCGGCCGGCAAATAAGCGTAAATACCCGCGGCCAGAATAACCAGGTAGATTTGTCGGGAATGCCTGCGGGGCTCTATTTAGTGCGTGTGAGGCACCAAAACCGAATCAGCACGCATAAACTTATGCTTCAGAATTAATAATTACCTAAAAACCTAAAAATGGATATTACAGCCTCCGAACTAAAATCGCGGTTGAACAGCAACGAGAAACCCAATGTAATAGACGTGCGCGACGAGTGGGAATACCAGGAGCAAAATATTGGCGCAAAAAACATTCCGCTGGGCTCGCTGTCTGACAGGATAGACGAGCTGGAAGAGTTTAAAAACGAAGAACTGATAGTGCATTGCCGTTCCGGAAGCCGCTCCAGAGCTGCCCAGCTTTACTTACAGCAACAGGGTTTTACCAATGTGCGTAACCTGGAAGGCGGTATTTTAGCGTATCTGGCCGAGTAAAATCAGGATGAATAATAAAAACCGCAGGCTGTTTCTGAAAAGAGGCAGCCTGTAATTTTTCACCAGCAATTTTTGTGTTTTTAAATTTCTGAATCCGTTTAGAACCAGGCGCATTTTGGCTGTAACGGCCGTTTTTTTGGCCATAGCAGCCAAATAAGCATATTACATTATTGCGCTCAAAAGCTACTCAATAATAAAAGGCGTTGGGCTGAAGCATAATATAAATATGAGTAGCGCCAGCGCGCCCAGCCATTTCCGGGTGGTGCTTAGCGGAGCCTCGTTGGGGGCGGGCGGATGATAAATACCCAAAAAGCGCGAAAGCAACAGCGCGAATAAAAGCCATCCGGGGTAGCCCTCCAGGTGTGGGAAGGCAATTTTTATGGCTACCTGAAGGCAAACAACCCCGGCAACTAAAAACAAGGTGTTTTTAAGATCGGGCACTACTTTGCGAAGCACCAGCAGCAGATAGCCTAAATAAAGATAACCGTAAAACCAGTATTCTTCTGTAAATGCCTCTAACGATAAAATGCCGAGCCCGGCAAAAGTTACCAGTAATATAAAAGCAAGCCCGGCAATGCGGTTAAACCTTCTGTAGCCTAAAACAGAGTACCCAATGTGGCCGCCATCCAGCTGGCCTATGGGCAGCAAATTTAGTGCCGTGAAGAACAAAGCCAAATAGCCCGCAAACAGAAAAGGGTAGTGCACCAGCTCGTATTTATTGGGCACGAGCGCCGGGTCTTTTACCAGGGTATTTTCCATTATCAGGAAAAGAAGGTTTTTACCCAAAGCCAGGTTGCCGCTTCCTTCCTGGTATACGTATTTACCGTACTCCATCCCAAACTCGGCATATTCTGGGTGTATAGTAAAAATGTATTCGGGTGCGGGCAAATTAGTGAACCCGTACCATAACAGGGGCAGGGCAACTACAAAACCCGCTAACGGGCCGGCAATACCTATATCGAAATATTCTTTTCGTGAAAATACCCGGTCTTTAATTCTAATAAAAGCTCCCAGAGTGCCTATGGTAGAGGCAATTCCCACAAAAAATGGCATAAAATAGGGCAGCGAAACTCTAACTTTATGGTAACGCGCAGCAAAATAATGCCCAAACTCGTGCACCGTAAGTACTCCTAAAAAAGGAACAGAAAATGCCAGCCCCTCCAAAAACCTTTCCCAGGTTAGCCAGGGCGCTTCATCAGAAATAACAGAAAATAAGGCAGGCCGGCCATTAATCCATTCGGTGCCGGCAAGGGTGGTGGTGCCCAGCGTAACCAGAAAAAGTATGATGTGCAGCAAATAACCGGGGAGTTTACTCCGAGCCATGCTGCAGGGCCTGATTTATGG
>JAFADQ010000046.1 GCA_023424725.1 Bacteroidota bacterium | reverse complement strand
GCATATATCAGCCGATGGCTTAACCTATACGTTTTATCTGCGCGAAGGTGTAAAGTTTCACGACAGCGAGGTTTTCGCTAACGCAAAGGGCCGTGAAGTTACCGCCCACGATTTCGTTTACAGCTTTTCCCGTATCATAGACCCAAAAACGGCCTCTACAGGTGCCTGGATTTTTAACGACAAAGTATTGCAATCGCCAGATGGCAAAATTTCCGACACCTGTTTTGTGGCCGTAAACGATTCTACATTCCGGATACACCTGCAGCGGCCATTTATTGCCTTTCTTGAGATACTAACCATGCCTTACGCGTATGTGGTGCCCCGCGAGGCGGTAGAAAAATTCGGAAAGGATTTTCGCGAACATCCGGTGGGCACGGGCCCGTTCAGGTTTCATTTATGGGAAGAAGGCACGGCGCTTGTATTTCATAAAAACCCAAATTATTGGAAGAAAGACGACCAAGGAAACCGGCTTCCATACCTCGATGCCGTGCAGATCAGTTTTATTGCTGATTATAAAGTGGCGTTCTTGACTTTTCTTCAGGGTAAACTGGATTTCTTATCGGGCATTAAAGAATCTAACCGCGATATGATTTTGCAGCCCGATGGCACCGTGCAGCCCGAGTTTGCCGATAAATTCTTACTGCAGAAAGTACCGTACCTTAATACCGAATACATTGGTTTTCAGCTCGATCCGGAAAAAGTAACCCCCGAAACGTCGGCTTATCAGGATAAGCGCGTGCGGCAGGCGCTAAACGTAGCGCTCGATAAAAAAGCTTTAATCCTGTATCAGCGCAATAACATAGGCCGGCCTGGTACGTCGGGCTTTGTGCCTGCCGCGTTGCCCTCTTTTAGTGAAGAAAAAGTGCCGGGTTATAGCTACAACCCGGAAAAAGCGCGGCAGCTTTTAAGCGAGGCAGGCTACGGAGGCCAAAAACCATTGCAAGTGAAGCTAAGCACCGTGTCGGAGCACAAAGAGCTGGCCGAGTTTATGCAAAAGCAATGGGCCGATGTGGGTATAAAATGCGAAATAGATATAAACCAGGCAGGCGCGCATCAGGAAATGGTGGATAACGGCCGCGTACATTTCTGGATGAAAAGCTGGTTGGGCGATTACCCCGATGCAGAAAACTATCTGGCATTATTTTACAGCAAAAACTTTAGCCCTGCAGGGCCCAATAAAACCCATTTCAGCAACCAGCAATACGACCTACTTTACGAGCAAGCCAACCTTACCACCAACCCCGAAAAGCGCTTTGAACTTTACCAGCAAATGGACCAGATAATTGTAGAAGAAGCTCCGGTAATTGTTTTGTTTTACGATGAAGTGATAAGGCTAACACAAAGCAACATTAAAGGATTAACTGCCAACCCTATGAATATGCTGAAGCTGGAGAAGGTACGGAAGGAGTAGGGATTAAAAACGGCTACTGAACAAAGTTGGGTTCTTGCAGCCCTGTTTTTGCCCTTTACTGCTTACAAAAGAGTGTTTCCTGTAGCACCGAGCTCTTGCTCGGTTTACTTCATGCCGAGCAAGAGCTCGGTGCTACGGATTCAGAAACTGATACACCGCTACATTAAATTCTTTTGGCTTTTCGTGCTGCACATAATGGCCGCAATCATCAAATAGTATCAGCTTGCAGTTATGAATGTGCGAGGCGCCTTCGCGGGCAACGTCTTCGGTGCTCATGTGGTGGAACATCCGGTTCGGGATAAGGCGGTCTTCTTTCCCGAAAATTACCAGAGTAGGTTGCAAAATGCGGTGCAGCAGAAAATGCGCCTGGTGTTCCAGCATGCCTTTAATGCACATACCCAGGTATTGCTCCGATTTTAGTTTGGGAATATCGCCGGGGAAAAAACCATACTTTTCGGCCATATCTGGTGATCCGAACGGTTTTGGAAGATCGCGGGCTTTTATTACCGACGAGATCATTTTCTTATACAGCGGCGATTGCAACACGTGCTGCAAATAATACCCCGACATTAAATTTCGCTCTATGCGCGTAAACTGCTCGAACCCTGCAGGCGCCGCTAATATCAGCTTGCTAAATAAATTCGGGAATTTTACTGCCGCCGCGATAGAAATTTGCCCTCCCATGCTGTGGCCAACTAAAACGCACGATTTAATTTCGAGCTGCTGTAAAAATTCTTGCAGCACATCCAGGAAAAAATCTATCGTGTACGGATATTTTTCTTTGGAAGAGGCCCCGTGGCCTGGCAAATCGAGCGCGATGCAGCGGTAATGGCTTTTGAAAACACTTATATTCGGACCCCAGATAAGCAAATTACTGGAAAGGCCATGCACAAATAAAAGCGTTTCGTCGCCGGCGCCATCGTCTGTATATGCTATTTCTATATTACCGGGAAGCGTAATAAAATGAGGGTGAAGTAAGATGGTGTCGGACATTAAAGTATAAGCAAACTGCTATGCAAAACTATTATGCATGCAGAATAAAGTTTCTAAAGTAGTAAGAGATTTTGATTAAGAAAACGTTCAATCGGAAAATAAAATTAGCCGGGGCAGGAACGGGTATACGTAAAAGGAAGATTGCAGACTGTAATTAATTCAGAATTAAATATTTAGGTTTTGTGTACTTTAAATATGCGCCCTGATTGAAGTAATTACTATTTCGAAATGAAAACCCGTTGAAACGAAAAAGCTCTTCCTGCAGAAACAGAAAGAGCTTTTAAATAACTTAATCTAATATTAGTTAGACCGCTGCTTCAGCCATTTGGCAATAGTAGGGCCCAGCTCTTTTTGAGAGCGGCCGCCTACGAAAACGCCAATGTGGCCGCCAGGGAATTCGTATAATTCTTTGTCTTTAGAGCCAACGTGGTCGTTAAGTGGCTTTGTGGCGCTTGGCGGTACCATGTGGTCTTCTGCGGCGTAAATATTTAGCAAAGGCATGGTAATGTTTTTAAGGTCTACCTTTTTGCCAACTACCAGCTCGCCTTTTATTAATTTGTTTTGCTGGTATAAGTCTTTTATAAACTGACGATACGCTTCTCCGGCCTGGTCGGGGCGGTCGCCCACCCATTTTTCCATGCGCAGGAAGTTCATCAGCTTATCCTTATCGTCTAGCATCGCGCCAAGGCCGTTGTACTTTCTTAGTTTGCCAAAAGGCTTTAGCAAATCGAAACCGAAGTTAAGGAAATCGCCGGGAACGATGCCGCCATAAGAATCTACGATAGAATCTACATCCAAATCGCGCGACCACTTAAACAGCAAGCCGTCTTCGGTATTAAAGTCGATTGGAGTAACCATTGTTATCAGGCTGTTTACCTTCTCGGGGTGCAGCGCGCTGTAAATGGTGCTCATGGTGCCGCCCTGGCAAACACCCAAAATGTTTACTTTTTCGCTTCCTGTAGTTTCGCGGATATGATCTACGTCGTCATCAATGTAGCCGTTTACATAATCGTTCAGGCTCAGGTAGCGGTCGGGACGTGTTGGGTAACCCCAGTCCAGCATATAAATATCTACGCCAAGGCCCAGCAAGTTGCGAATAAGGCTGCGGTCTGGCTGCAGGTCCATCATATCGAAGCGGTTTACCAGCGCGTACACTATCAGCAACGGCACTTTTACGATAGGCTTGGTTTCGTTTTGGTAATGATACAGTTTTACCTTATCCTGCTGCCAAACAACTTCTTTTTCCGAAGTGGCCACATCCACATCTTCTACTTCCATCAGGTTTTGGTAGCGCTTAAACATGCTGCCTGCGGTATCGGCCATTTCTTTGGCAAAGGTTTCGAATGGGTTCATTTTGGTATTGGGTATGGAGTAGTGAGACTTTAAAGACTATGTCTAAATTAATTTAGTTAAGTATCTGGACATATTTACTTTAACTAAAATACAAAAGTTTGCCCACGTCAGTGTCCTCACTGACGTGCACTTAAAGCGTCAGTGAGGACACTGACGCTGGCAACGGTTAGTTTAATATAAATGTGTCCTAATAATTATAAAAAAACCTTGCCTTGCTTTTATGTAAAAAGCAGCGACAAGGTTTTCTAAAACCAAAACTTATTTTTTAGCGGTTTTCTTCGCAGCGGTTTCAGCGGTTGCTGTTTCCGGCTGGTCAGATTTCTGGTTGCGCAGCTCTTTCTCGAGGTTACGTACGCGGGCTTTCAGGTCGTGAATGGTTTGTGCCATTTCGTCTGCCTCAGAGCGTGGTACCAACGGAAGGCCTTCTAAAGTGCGCTCCATCTGCTTTTCTATAATGCGCTTAATCTCAGAACCGGTAGTAAGCAATTCGCCCTGCACTTTGCTGAACTCGTCGCTGCCGAAAGTGTTTATCATTAACTTTTCTGTAGTGTTCATCCAGTTATTGTACACTTCTTTAAAGTCCGGCAACGATTTGGTTTCTTTTGCGGTTTCCATAACATTTTCTACCACCTTTTCCATAGCATGCTGGCCGGTTGTATAAATAATGTACTGCATTTCGTTGTATTTGGTCCAGTAAGCGGCAAATTTGTCTTTTACCTGCATCCAGGCATCCATTGCTTCTTTCTCTTTTCCGGCTGGCATTAAGCGGCTAAGCGGCGCAAACGCCTGCTCCATTTGCTTTACATAAGGGTTGTTGTGCAGGCTATTGGTAAAAGCAGCATAAGAATCAGGCAAGGCGGCGCCCATCTGCTTCATCTGGCCTAAAAGCTGCTCCTGCATTTCTTTCTGCTGCTGGTGCATGCGCTCCCAAATACTGCTTAACTGACCATAAATCTCTTTAAACTTATCGGCAGAAGCGAACTGGAATACAGAATCCATAGTTTCGCGCATCTTTTCAGGATTAAACGCCTTCATCAGGTTTTCCATGGCCGGTTTGCCGTTGGTTTGCATGGCGCTCATGGCCTGCTGCATCATGGGCTGCCACATTTCGTACATTTTCATGTACACGTTGCTGCTGTTAAGCATCTGGCTGAAAGAGTTGTTTATGTTTCCCAGGCCGGCAAACATGTTCTTTGCGTCGTTAAGC